>CAILMU010000201.1 GCA_903835325.1 uncultured Microcaldota archaeon
AAAGGGATTATGATCGTATTGGCCGCGCTCCTGCTCGCAGTGGGCATGATCGGCGCAGCTTATATGTTCTCCAAGGGCGATTATGCGCCGAAAGTCGACCTTTCAGGGTTCAAGAGCACGCCGAATGTGTATGTGACCCCGAACCCGAGCGACCACGCGATAACGGTCTCGGCGACTGCTGACGAGAAGGTCACCCCGGACCTGCTGCAGATACAGCTCCACGTCCAGACCGAGGCACCGAATGCCAAGGATTCGCAGACCGAAAACGCCCAGGTGAGCTCGGTGCTTCTGGACAAGCTCCATGGGATGGGCCTTGCGGACAAGGACATCCAGACGATATCATATAACGTCAACCAGGTGACCCAGAACAACTACACCTGCGACAAGAACGGATACAATTGCGTGTACAACTACTATGTGACCGGCTATCAGACGACGCACACCCTTTTGGTGAATGTCTACGCTTTGGATAAGGGCGGGGACGTCATAGATGCGGCTTCGCAGGCAGGCACGAACGAGACGTTCATAGACAGCACGAGCTTCACATTGAAGGATGCGACAAGGAGCGCGATATCCAAGGCTCTCCTGAAGAACGCCTCGACCGAAGCGCATTCGAAGGCCCAGAACATTGCTGATGGCCTGGGCGCCAGCCTGGGGAAACTGCTCTACGCGAATGAGAATACCTACTATCCGCAGCCGTACTACAACACGCTGAAGGACATGGCGGTCGGAGCATCCGCTTCCGCGCCGACCACCCAGCTTTCGCCGGGTACGGTGGATGTAAGCGTTTCAGTCGGAGTCAGCTACGAGATAGCCGGCTCATCCTGAGCAACCAGATATTCGCACGAAACGGGCGGGGGGCTCGCCCGGACCTTTTTTATTTTTTGCCTTCTTTCTATTTCTGATATTATGGACTGGAAAGCTCATTCGATGATAGGCGCGCTCTGCGCCATAGTGATGGCATATGCGCTACTCGGAACGAGCGACATGATACTTTTCATCGTCATGGCGGCATTCGGAGCCATAGCGGCGCTCATTCCGGACCTTGATCATGACGACAGCAAGGGAAAGGCCGTCCTAGACATCGTTTTCGTCGCGTTCATATTCTTCATGGTGTATTTCGGAGGATGCGGCAACAGGGTCTGCGTGCCTGCGATGCAGACGCTTTCATATATGGCGCTGGTGTTCTTCGCTTTCCTTGGCGTGTATTTCATCTTCTTCAGGTTCTTCAAGCCGCATCACCGCGGGATAACGCATACGCTGGTTGCGTGTTTCGCGTTCGGGGTTTTGGTTTATCTTTTCGTCGGGATGCAGCTCGCGCTTGCTGGGCTGATAGGGTATCTGTCGCATCTGGTGGCGGATAGGCAGATTGTGCTGATTTGAAATCTTTTTCAATTTTCTTATCCGATTCCCTTATCCCTTTTTTTCCAGTTCTGAAGGTCTTTTGCATTTTCCAGGAAAACGTCTATTATATTCTTCAAGCGATTTCCTATAAACCTTCAAATTCATCATCTTAATTTCTTCCTCCAACCTGCTTCCATATCGACTGTCCATTTTCCCCTGGATAATGGCAGTTGCGCTTTCGCCAATGTCCTTCAACCGTTGGCTGACACCGGGAGGCGTCTGGAATTGGGCATCGGAGGACATTCTTCCCCAGAGTGTTTTTTGATAATCCATAAACAGAGCGCTTTCCTTATTCACAAAATCGTCATGACCCCATTTACGCATCTGGAAAAAGATTTCATTTGTTGCATATATCTGGCCTGAAATCATCGAAGCACTTAGCTCAGTGGCATGAATAATATCGCCTTCATCCAGCAGCTTTCTGATGGAATCCCCAGAAGCCGTACAAAGAAGGATGAAATCTACTATATTTGCTTCAGAAATATGATGAAGAGATAAAATCTTTGCCAATTCTCTGCTTCCTTCATTTCTTTCATTATGCGAACCCGCGAACATTATCTGCAAAAAGAGATCATCAAACCTGAATTTAAACTGAAGAGGAAGTTGTGTTGTGATCGAGCATGTTTCTCTATACCTGAAAACGGCTAAAGCAGTATCATCAAGTTGAGAAGAAGGCATATTACCTTTTTTCAAAAAATCCTCCAAAGATTTTCTATATGCCGTCAATGACGCTGCCTGCAAAGTAATGCTTATTTCCTGGGCATCCAGGTTATTTCTAGGTTTCAATTCCTCTATGGATTTAATGGCGTTTTTTACTGGCACTGAATTAAGAATATAATGTGTCCTTTCGGCTTTTTGATGGTTACCGAAATTATCAAAGTCGCCGAATGATCCGCTTAGTTGTCCAGTAAGCTGCTTTATTCTCACGCATTCTCTCGAACATAAATCAGGAGGGGTTCCGGGAGGAAATGCCAGTTTTATCATGCCACGCTCGTCCATGAAATCCAGAATCTCAATCAGTTTGGATTCGGTACAACCGGCATAGGATACAATTTTCTTGGCAGTTTTTTGCCCATCAACGAAACCAAATATCTCGAGGCCGAGATCACCATACTTATCAGAGATTATTTTTTCGACTGGATTTAATTCCGGTTTCCTAGGCATGTCTTCGATGGCACTTTTCACTATGTGCTTCGGCAGAATATCGTTTTTCTTTTCTCTTTTCTCACTCATAAGGAATTTTCTACGTAAGAGGTTAAAAAAGTAGGTACGGCTTCGGCAAGAAAAAGTTTCGAGGAACGATTTTCTCTATACTCTTTCTTAAAACAGATTAATATCTAGTCTACAACACAATTATTGTAAAAATATTTGATTTCGTTGATTGACGTACCCTGAACGATAGGTTTATATTTGAAAATTGAGCGTTATATTCGTTCATGAGGGGGTGCTGATATGTCCATTGATGCTAATATCCGGGTGCAAAGAAAGGCACCTGATAGAATCGCTGAACATTTGAAACGGGGCTTCAAGAGAGCAGGAAAAACACTTGCTGAAGGCATGCTTATAGCTGGTCTAGCTGGCCCAGTAGCAGTTATGGCCGTACCAAAGACAGCACAAGCGGAGAAACAGATGGGGCAGGTCACGATTGCAGGAGTGAGAGGAGAACTGACACAGCTTGAGACTTCTTTCGCTAAATTAGACCGGGAAACGGAACCGTATCGCAAGACGGTCGTAAATACCCAGCTTGGCCCCGTATCGAATTCGGGCGAGCTCACTTTTGTAAATAACGCTGGTGTGACAGTATATACAAATACTGTTTTCCTTTCTATAAATCCTTTGGTAACACCCCGTGCTGATCGGGAGGTTTCGTTTGAAGTACATTTGACAGATACAACTTTTGATGCGTTAGTCAATTTTCCACCTAATGAAGATCGAACGCCGAATACACAAACCCCAGGAGCAAAATCGGCGAATATGAATGATTTTGCTGCTGCAGTCCAACAAATTACTGGCCAAAAACTGAAACGAGTCAAAATCGTCATTGAGAAAGGTATTTTTGAATATAATGGAAACCCGAATACTGTTTATACCAATGCATATATTTTGCCGGTAAATTCTCAAGGGCAAATCATAGGAAGGCAACCTACTGGTGAATATCTTGCAGCAGAGGTATCTTATTTTGCTGGCACCGCAACCGGCGGTGGAAAGCCAATTTGGCTTAAGGATGTACAAGCAACCGCTCAATCAGGACAAGTACGAACAGCGCATAGGTAATCTTTTAATTTTAACCTGCTATTTCTTCTCATGCCTAGCAAGGAAAAAGACATAACGGATCAAATGGTTCAACAACCTCAAGTTCAACAACAAAAATCAATAACCAATCTAAACAATGCCATGTCTCATCTTCCGAATATACCACCACTAATAAGCAGTTTCATAAACACGCACCGACCTGAAGTCGCTGCTGCTTTGGCTGCACCGAAACCGAACGATGAGATACGGAAAGTCGTTCAGTCAGAGATGCCAGCTCAGGAAAACGCATCCCAGAGGAACCAAACTATTGGGTTCTTCAATGACAAGCTTCTTCCCGTTTCTGCTCTTCTTGAAAATATTAATCGCTATGCTTCACAAGCAGCCACGTCTATCATAGGCGGTGATAGAGCCACAGCCGCTACAGAACTGAATAAAGCTGATGGTGAGAACAAGAAACTGGCGCTATATGGTGCGACAACATTAACCGCGATAGAAATCCAGAGGCTAACCCTTCAAAGCGTCGCACAACAGAGAGGTATAAGCGAAGACGAAGCTTTCAAGCAGTATGGTGCCGACCTTCAGGCAGCCGCCAGGACGGCAGGGTTCAGCGAGATTATTACACCACGAGATTTGCTGGGCCCATCAGCTATGTCTGCAAGCCTTCTGCAGCAGGCATCCCTCCAGGCAAGGCAAACGCTGATGGAATTACAGCAAGCAACCGACGAGACAGAAAGAAAACGATTGAAAGATGAACTTGATAAACATCTGGGAGATGCAGGAGTCAGGACCATCGAGGAGAAAGAGCAAATCGCGAAAGATGGCATCGCCGCAATCTCTAAAGATGGCGAACTCAGCGACGGAAAAATGAGCGATGTAATCTCACGCGTCATAGATGAGAACAACTCCCGGGAAGAGGGCATGAGGCTGAAATTATCCCACACCCCATTCGCCGAGGTGCTATCATCCAACCATGAGGGCGTTGCAGAAGAATTCGCTGGCGTTTCTCCGGAAGTGGTCAGGGAGTTCAACAGAAAATTCGATTCCTCGCAATATTCTTCGGCCGAAGCGAGATCTCAAGCGGCAGTATCTCTTATCAGACAACTGAAGAGCTGATTTTTTCATGAAAATAGAAAAGAAAGGCAAGAAAGAGACAGTCAGCCCCATAAAGAAATTAATCTCCAAGAATTATGGTCGGGACGGACTTCAGATTTTCGAGTTGATAGACGGCCATAGGACAGCCCACGATATCATGCGAAAATCAGGAATCAGCGAATCCAGGTTTTCTGAAATAGTCCATTCTATAATTGAACAGAGTATAGTGAAGGTTGATTATCCAAAGGAAATTTTTCAGAAAAGATAATGTGCTTAACAACGTTATCCCTTTTTTTCCAGCTCCGTTATCCGTTTCTCAAGAGAAAAGATCCGTTCATCAGCATGCCTCTTCACCGCCTCAACCGGATCGAATAATTGTCCATGCTCCAGGGTAACATCATAGGTCTTCTCCCCTTTATGGCGGACAACACGCCCCGGCACGCCCACAACTGTCGAATCGTGGGGCACATCCCGCACTATCACGCTATTAGCCCCGATCCGCGAATCGTTCCCGACCAGGATAGGGCCAAGGACGGTCGAGTTGGCCCCCACAACGACATTGTTGCCGATGGTCGGATGCCTCTTGCCCACATGCTTTCCGGTCCCGCCAAGCGTCACACCCTGGTAAATGGTCACGTTTTCCCCGATCTCAGTAGTCTCGCCGATAACTATCCCCATGCCGTGATCGATGAAGAATCGTTTCCCGATTCGCGCGCCCGGATGGATCTCGACGCCCGTGATGTATCGGCTCATATGCGAGATCAGGCGCGGGATGAACGGGATTTTGGCGCGGTATAGTTTGTGGGAGAAGCGATGTATGATGAGCGCATGGAGACCGGGGTAGCATACAAAGACCTCGATGAGATTCCGGGCTGCCGGATCGCGTTCGAAAACGGATTTGATATCGGTTCTGAGATAATCGAGCATACGTATCAGCTCCTGCAAAACAATCCATCCATGGCTGCACTCGTCAGCGCTACACTTTCGGCTCTTTCTTGAGCTCGCACCTTATATCCATGGATTTCTCCATCCGCTGGTCTATCACGCCGTCATGGTTGAAGATGAATATCGTAAGATTGCAAGTGTACATCTGGGGCTGCGTATAGCTATTGGCATACACCCGAACGGATTTCTCCAGGTATTCTTTTTTCCCGATTATCCCGACGCGCATGCGCCCCTTGGGCAGGTGATGGTCCGGTGCGAGCGAAAGCTGCTCGGGGACTGTTACCTCTGCTTCTGCCCATACCGGTTTGTCCGCAGGATTCTCTACCCGCAAAATCAGTTCGGAATGGTTGCTCCTATACGCGAAAACGACTTCCGGATGCGTCCTCAGGCTGAATCTCACCAAACAGCTCACCTTCCAATCAATCGGTTC
>CAILMU010000202.1 GCA_903835325.1 uncultured Microcaldota archaeon
CATTTTACTCGAGTTGCAGCAAAGTAGCATGTCCTCGGATTCTACGTATCGCCGCTTTTGGCCACCTATACGAGCTTTGGTGGCCGTCCGCCAACCCGCTGCGTGCAGGCCGCGCTGTTCCAATGCTGAAAAAATTCACCGCCCTGCCTTAACCATCCAGGATTAGCACGGCCAGCAAGCCGTGCAATCTTCTATGGCGCCATACGGAATCGCCAGTTCTATATTGACTACTCTCTCATACATATTTATGATATGTATGAGAGGTATGTATCATGCGTATGACTTTGAACGTCCCGGACGAACTGATCACTGCTGCGATGAAAGATGCTGAAGAAAAGAACAAAACCGCGGTCATTGTGGCGGCCCTCGAGGATTATGTCAGGAAGAAGAAGCGGGAGCGTCTCATGGCACTTAGAGGGAAAAGACTATTCTACAACGGTTTTGATCCCGAAACGCTGAGGGACGAGGAAGATGCCGAAATCAGTCCTCATTGATTCATCCATCTGGATAAATTACTTCAGCTCACAGGATGAATCGCTCTGCGCCCGTGTCGAGGGGATCATCCGTACCGATCAAGCTATGATCAGCGGGCTCATCCTTGGAGAGGTGCTCTACGGCGCGAAAAGCCGCATTGAATATGAAAGCCTGGCCGATACCTTCAAGGGGATACGATGCCTCGTCGACAGTCCTGAGGTTTTTTCCCTGGCCGCCGACTATGCTTGGCAACTCAGGGAAAAGGGAATCAAGGCACCACTCGCAGACCTCACGATCGCGGCTCACTGCGTTCTCGGCGGAATCGGCCTTTTAACCCGGGATCGCTACTTCTCCATGATAGAAGAGGGCCTGGAAGTACAGTTGAGGGTATGAGGCCTCGGCTTCGCCACTCAATCTTCATGCTCGTTGACGCCCTGTCCCATCTCGACTCGAAGCGTTGCGCGACGCGCTGCCCGTTCTCTTTCCCGCCCGCCTCAATCGCCTCGCCCCCACTTTTTCAAGCACGCTGCACCCGCGCCCGTACTAGAAGGCATGAGGAGGATCGCATGGACAATCTCAATTCCATTCTGGTCGCGTTGTAGCTTAGTATCATAATCGCTTTTAATCCGTCTCGCGGCTTTTAGCATTATCGTCCACCCCGAACGTCGTTTTTGTCCTGCTCTTCCACTGACGTTTCCACCCTCTGCCTCCTTTCATATTTGTCTAATGGCTGGACCTGAATTTCAGGGGAGCAGTACATGAATTCGCCGAGCACTTTTAGTCCGGGCCCTTCGACCCTGTGCTAATAAGTCACGCTAATCTCAAAGCTTCTATTCTTGACAAGCGCATCAGACGTGATACTATTTTCTTGATTCTATCTGTTCCGGAGCTACGAAGTGAATTAGTAAAACCCTACATGATCAAGCCATATAGAAAGATCGATGTTCTTCCGATCGTTATCACCTTGCTTTTCTTCGAATCAAAACTTGTCTATTACTATGTACTCGGGAGCAAAGAGGAGCGAAGGCTATTCATAATTTCGATAATCTCCTTTTCTCTCCTGGCTGTTCTCTTGGTCGATTACGTCACCCCGTGCCGGCTTGAGAGAACGAAAAACCATAACGTTGGACTGACAGCTTGCAGGCTGCCGAGAGGAGTGCCTCTATGAAACCTTGCTTCTGTGGGTTCTGCATCCTCATGGCCTTCTTCATGGGCTGCGCGACGCAGATTCCTCCTATCAAACAGGATGAAGGGCCACACCTGAAGCGCAAAATCGCGGTCGGACGGATGTCGAACGAATCCGGGTACGGGCGTTCGCTGCTCCGTGAGAAGAATGATGATCCGCTCGGAAAGCAAGTCGTCGATATGATGATAAAAGCACTCGTTGAGTCGGGTTCATTTATCGTGCTGGAACGGCCTGACATCCAACTTCTGAAGGATGAGGCCGATCTATCGGGCAAAAAGCCAAACCTCGTGGGGGTCGATGCCATCGTTATCGGGTCAGTTACTGAACTTGGCAGGAAGGTGGTGGGGAAAACCGGGTTTCTTTCAGACAGCAAGAAACAGATTGCATTCGCGAAACTGGACGTTCGCCTGGTCGACGCATCAACGGGGTATAACCTGACTTCAGTATCCGGAGCCGGAGAAGCGTCAACGGAAACTACTTCTGTGGCCGGCTTCGGCTCCCAAGCGTCGTATGACGGGACCCTGAACGATGCGGCGGTCCGTCAGGCTGTATCCGATGTCGTGAGCAAGTTGTCGACTGAACTTCTCAAGCGTCGATGGCAGACCTGTGTACTTCAGGCGAAGGACGAAAAAGTATTCATAAGTGG
>CAILMU010000203.1 GCA_903835325.1 uncultured Microcaldota archaeon
ACCGTTACATTTACGCGGCCGTCAGGCACGGCATCGCGCTGCCTCTGCCGCCGGAAATTGCGGATGGGCTGGACACGGGAAAGCCCGACCTTCTTGAACGCCGCAAGCATTGGAACAAATCCGCACCCGGCGAATACGCCCTGCCGACGGAAATCTGGCGAGAGGTCGTCGCCCGGCGGAAACGTTACGAGGAGGTCAGGGGAAAGCTCGCGGCGGGCGAAGTGCGCTCCATCAACGACCTCATCACCTACAACCTCGACATCCGCCAGTATGCCCAGGATGTCATCGAGAATAGCGAGGGGCCGGAGCTTCTGGTGGCCTTCTGGAGGGCTATCGAAAACCTCACGGTGCTCGACCCGACCTGCGGCTCCGGCGCCTTTCTCTTCGCCGCCCTCAACATCCTGGAGCCGCTCTACGAGGCCTGCCTGGAGCGGATGCGCTTCTTCCTGGAGGAATGGGGAGCGGGCGGGAAGAATAATCACCCGAACTACCACAAGCTCTTCACTGAAACGCTGAAGCGCGTCGATGACCATCCAAACTACCGCTACTTTGTCCTCAAGTTCGTCATCGTGAACAACCTCTATGGCGTGGACATCATGGAGGAAGCGATCGAAATCTGCAAACTCCGCCTCTTCCTCAAGCTCGTTGCGCAGATCGAGCGCATTGAGGATATCGAACCCCTGCCGGACATCGACTTCAACATCCGCGCCGGGAACACTCTCGTCGGATTCGCCTCTCTTGAGGAGGTGAAGCATGCCGCGGAAAGGGATTCTTCCGGCCAAGCGAAGCTGTTGTTCGGCGAGACGGAAGAGATACTCCGCCGCATCGAGGAGGAAGCGAACCTTGCCGATCGCGCCTTCCAGATGTTTCGCGAGATGCAGACCGAGCAGGGTATGAAACCCGAGGACTTCGCCGAAGCCAAAGAAAACCTCCGCACTCGCCTCAATAAACTGACTGGTGAACTCGACCGTTTCCTCGCCGGTGAGTACGGCGTGGATGTGAAAAAGAAGAACGCCTTCGAGACGTGGCGCAAATCCCACCAGCCCTTCCACTGGTTTGCTGAGTTCTACGGCATCCTGAAAGAGGGTGGGTTCGACGTCGTCATCGGCAATCCGCCATATGTCGTTGTCACGCAGGAGAAAGTTCCATACGTGATTAAAGAGGCGCTTTACAAGACTTATAGCACGAAAAACCTCTATCCACTGGTTTACGAGCGCTCCTTGCAACTAGGGCAAAATGCCGCTTCAGTCGGTTTGATCGTTCAGCTCACAGCCCTATCTTCAGAGAAGATGTTGTCCCTTCAAAAGATTTTACTTCATCGCGGTTTACTCGTGGCTCCTTCTTTTCCAAGGCGTCCAGAATCAATTTTCGATGGTGTTGAGATGCCTGTCACGATTTTGCTCTCACGCGCTCAGAAAACCGAGATCAGTACGTCTATGATCAGTCGAATATACACCCAGGAGCGTCCGCACGCTTTGTATGTCATTCGGCTGCAGCAGCACCGCGCGGTCTTACATGGACACCGCATCGGTAAGATAGGTTCAGAAATTGAGAGCGATATTTTTCGAAAGCTTGAAGAATCTAAGCCGATTTTAGATTCACTGACAATGCCGTCTTCTAACAATAATCTCTACTACCAGGAGGCTTGCCGATACTGGGTAAAGGCGTGTAGAGGGTATCCTTACTTCACACGCAACGGTGAGTCAATGACCCCTCCTCACGGACGAGTTTTGCCTTTAGTCGATGCACATGCATGTGCATTCGCAGTATGCTTGATGAATTCTAACCTGTTTTACTGGTTTTACAGCGTCTTTTCCGATTGCGAACATATCAATGATGCTTTGATAAGACGAATTAAGACGCCCGATTCATGGAAGAACGAAGACTGGTGCACCCTTGAAAATCGTCTTGCTCAGAGTATCAGAGAGAATTCGGGACGCAAGATAATAGCGACGAGGCAAGGCCACCAAATTGAATACGATGAGATGAATGCTTCGAAATCCAAGCCCATCATTGACGAGATCGACCGTGTCCTGGCGAAGCATTATGGCTTCACGGACGAGGAGCTCGACTTCATCATCAATTACGACATCAAGTATCGTATGGGCCAAGGATCAGTCGAGGAGGCTGAGCAGTGAGCAAGCTGAACTGGATTCTTTATCAGCAGGAAGGTCAGTTTTTCGAGCGGAAGGACTACATTGACCGCTCGAAAGCGAGCCCAAACTGCGGCGGGTGCCCTGCACGGCGCTGAATGCAGCCGCTTACGAAAAAGTGCGGAGGTTGAATAAATTATGAAATCAAGATTTGATCTGACAGACATTGTCAGGTAACTTATAGTAAGCTGAAGTCCATATTTGACATTCCCTTAAAAAAGTGTAGATTTCAGGGTATAATCACCGAAACGTAACAGGCGTTTGAATGGATTGTTAGATACCTTCTTTAAGTCTTTACCGTAATATCTGCTTGTTTTATGCCTGACACTGAGGAACGAAAGATGGACGAGAAACCATGGCAAAAGGCGGCGCCATCCTTCTTGATTTTATATTCCGTACTCGCGGCGTTATCCGGCATTCTCCTTTCCATCGTTTTAGCGGAAAATAATCGTCTGAGCGGTGCCTGGTGGATTCCCGGAATTTCATTATCCCTGGCTGTTTTTCTGTTCATTCTCTCTGCCGAGAAGATAACAGATGCTTTGGACGAGAAAGATGTTAAAAAGTATGTCTCGTGGGATATCCCTTACAATTTCGCAGTCATGCTGCTGATCTTCGGGCTGATCACTGTTGTTTTCTTCCGATATAACCTTTCAATACTAAATCCCATCTTAGCATTTTACGCAGGTTATCAATTTCCGTGCTCCTGCATTGGCAAAACAATTGACATCTTATGGATATTCATTATCTTCACTTCTAAATGGTGGCGTGATACCCGGTGGTTGTTAGCCACGCCGGAAAGAGAGTATCTGAAATACATTGAAGAATTGGAAGGGGAAAGAACTCCGGAACCGGATACAGGGCTTTTGTACGAACGCTTCATAAAGATTCGCGGGCTCGTTGGGAATGTGCGGAAACACATCAATAAGGAGGCACAACCTGATTTCAAGGATGTGCGGTTAGAGTTGCACCCTTCAAAAGTCGACGGAGTTGGCGTATTTGCCGCTCGACAGATAAAGAAAGGGGAGTGGGTTGCTGAAGGCCTGCAAGCAGAGGATTACAGCTCCTTGGTTCTGTGGGAACGCTCTTACAATCTCGACAAAACACTGCAAGAAAAAATCTGCGACTTTTGCATAGGCACCCCGGAAGGATTCTACCCTCCTGATGATTATGATTTTAACAAATTGTCCATAGAGTGGTTCATGAATCATTCCTGCGACGGCAACGTCGGTTTTGATGAGAAGGGCAATTTCGTTGCGATCAAGGAAATCGAAACTGGCGACGAAGTTACATACGATTATGCCCTTGCAGAATCGAATCCTCGTTTCATAATGAAATGTAAGTGCGGGAATAAGAATTGTCGAAGTATAGTAACAGGTGATGATTGGAAAGATGAAAATTTTAGGAAGCGTAATCTTAAACACACGCTTCCTTCTCTGCGTCTTATTTTTACCCGTAATCGATGACGCTCAAATATACATCGATGTGAAGAATAGTAAGTGGACGAGGTGATTCAAAAGATGACAGTGGTGTGAAGAAATTTCGCAGGCGGCTTCATCGGCTTCAAATACAAAGCTTCACTGCCGCTTGCCGGACGACTTCATTGACTTCGGGTTGAAAGGTGCGAAGACTCGGCAGACTGTTTTCCTATTCGCACAGAATCAAACTGTCTTCCTTGAAGTCAAGCATCCGGAAATTTTTTCAGGCATTCACTCCTTCAAATGGTATTACTTAGTTTAC
>CAILMU010000204.1 GCA_903835325.1 uncultured Microcaldota archaeon
ACTAATTAGCACAGGTGATAGGATGAGTTTAGACATGGCCAGGTATCAGAAAAGCCCCAATGGAATCGTTATGGTACTCAAACCCGAAGCAGCCGCAGAGCGCCTGCGGGCGAAACTCGCGGACCAGCTGAAGGTCGAGGTGAAATACATCCCCCGGGACAACGAGCTCGGGCAGATAGACGCTGCCATAAAAGCAGGCCTTCCTGTCGCTCTTGCAGGCCCGCCAGGCATCGGAAAGACCACGCTGGTCCAGACGCATGCCAAGAACAAGAACCTCCCCCTCACAACTGTCATGGGCGACCCGCGCGCGAAAAGGTACGAGCTCATCGGTTCGGTGATGGACATCGAAGACGGTTCGATGCTCTTCAACGACGGCCCGATATCCATGGTCGCACGCGCGAAGACCAACTCGGTCCTTTACGTGGACGAGGCATTCGATCTCCCCAATGACGTCTATGTCGCGCTCACGAGCATACTCGACAACCGCGGGAAGCTTTTCATCCGCGAGACCGACGAGGAGCTCTCGACCAGCCAGGTCCAGAAAATCCTGACATTCAACCCTCCTACCATCGACCATATGGACAAGCTCCCGCACGAGCGCACCCTGGACAGGATTGTCATGATACGCTTCAGCGAGCATACTGGAGACCAGATGGTCGACATGCTCGAGAAGAAATACGGCATGAAGCCTCCGCCTCTTGCCAAGCCACTTCTGCCGACCCAGATTGATATGAAGGCTGCGCTCACGAAATACGGGGCCTCGTTCGCGAAACTCGTGAACGACCTCAACAGCAGAACGGCCATCGACCACGGAAGCATTGTCGTGAAGAAGGCCACAGACCGCAGCCTCGAGAACGCGATGCGGCTGATTTGCGTCGGCCTTCCGGCACGCGAAGCCGCCACGATAGCGATAGTGAACCCCATGGCTCCTGTCTCTGACGAGCTTGTGACCAAGTTCCTCACCGCAGCCAAGCAGGTGGTCGACTCGTGCATAGTCTGAAGAAAGGAAACGGGAGTGCGGACCCGAATCCGGTCCAAGCGCCTGCCAACCCTCTTGCCGATGGGAAGAAACCCGTTCTCCAAGAGGCAGAGCACGGGCGCTTCGTATCTGAAATCAGGTTCTTCCTGGCATCTACCCAGCTCGATCCAGCGATGCGGATGCTTTCTTCTTCTCCCAACGGCGTCATCGCAGCTTCCGAGCTTTTATCCGACCAGAACGATTATGTCCGCCGTTATGCGGCTGCCGCTATCGGGAGGCTCGCTGAAAGCGGGACCGATATCGCCGATGCCCTGCCTGCTTTACAAGCCGCGTTATCGGACCAGAACGAGAACGTCCGGAGGAATGCGGCCGGGGCATTCAGGAGCATAGCGGAAAAAGGCCATGACATCTCATCCGCATTGCCGGACCTAGAAAGATTGCTGGCATTCAAGCACGGGATATCTGATATGGTGGGAGGAGAACGTTCCAGCGCAGCCGGCGCTTTGACCGCCGCGGTTCTCAATCAAAGAAGCAGGAGCGCTGCAATCGCTGCTCTCGTCAACGTCCTGTCCGAATCGAGCGATGTAATCAAGCAGAACGCAGCTGAGGCTCTGAAAAAAGCCGCAGCCAGGAAAATCGACATGACGGATGCCGTGCCTGCCCTTGCCAAGGCGCTTATTGAGGGCAATCTCACGCTCAGGAAGATTTCAGCAGAGGCCTTGCGGGAAGCAGCGGGCAACGGGACAGACATATCGCCTGCTGCGAACGCCCTGATAAGCGCCCTTTCGGAACGCAAAGGAGAAAAAAACGCTAAACAACCTGTCTCGCCATTGTCCGGTTCTGAATATGCCGAACTCCGGAACGCCGCAATCCAGGCATTGACCGAAGC
>CAILMU010000205.1 GCA_903835325.1 uncultured Microcaldota archaeon
AGACCGCTGACAAGATCACCATCATTTTCAGATTCTATTCTTTAAGGATCATAATATTGATCATTTTCATTGGGATAATAATTACATTGGCTTTGTCCCATGACGTATGTTCCACCACTATCATAGGCATCCCAACTATATTATTGGCTGCGTTCTATTATTCTGAATATGTTATCCCGCTCAGAGAGATTGCAAAAGCACGAAAAGAGGGCATGATTACCAAATCTGGAAGCCGTTTGCCATGGAAAACATTGACCTATGAAATCAAGAAAAATGTTTCGCCCCCTCCCGCAGCCACATAAAAAACTTGGAACCCCCATACCATCAAATCCATACAAAATCCGTTCGGCAAGGTCTGATTGAAACCCATCGGCCCGGACTCATGGAATTTAAAATTCACAATATTAAACCAAATCATGCGACACAGGTATCACATAATCGCAATCGCCCTAGTGATCGTTTCATTATTCATGGCAGGCTGCGAAGGAGGAACGCTCAGCGGCAACGCGATAGCCGAGCGCGACCCAACGCTCTGCCAGAAGGGGAGCAACCAGAGCGAGATAGACGACTGCCTCAACTCGTATGCGACCTCCCTGAACGATCCGGTCGCCTGCGGCATGATGTCGCAGGGGCAGAGATCGTCCTGCTACACCAGCGTGGCTCAGAACACCCGCAACTCGACCGTATGCAATTTCATCCAGGATCAGAACGACCGGACGAAGTGCAACGGCATGGTGATCGCGGCCCAGCTGATAAATTCTACAGCGCAGACCGCCTCGCAGATAGGGAACCTGGTGAACAGCGTCGAAAGCTGGTTCGGCCTGGACCAGAGGAGCAAATGCGAAAGCTCCTGCAGGTCCCAGACAGCGCCGTGCGTCGACCAGTGCAAGAAAACCTATAGCGGCGATGTACAGAACTGCAACACGATGGCAGACCAGAACGAGAAGGAGACTTGCATGCAGCAGGCGGACAAGACGCGGGGCTGGTGCTTGAACAATTATTGCCCGGGCAACCTCGACAAATGCATGGAATGGTGCGCGCAGTCCAACGGCACCGGGCACATCATCCAGTAGGGACGGCGCGTTTCATGCCTATTCCAGGGTAGAGCAGAACGGGCAGTATTTTCTTACTGGGATAACCCTATCTTCTTATTGGAATAACCCCATCATCTGCGCGACCAGTAAAAGGAACAGAATAAAGAATATCAGTCCCGCAATCAGGTGGAACTGCCGGATATGGGCCTCCCTGAACTCTCCGACTTCATCCACGGACGCCTTCCCGGCGAAGATAATCAGCGCGACCACCACCATAGGCATCACGAAGATGATGTTGTAGATGAAGAGATATGTCAACCCCTGCAGGGTCATTGATTTCGAGAGCATGCTCAGGACGATAAGGTACGGCCCCGAAGAGCAGGGAAGGAGGAAAAGCGAGCAGATTAGGGCAGCGAAAGCGACCCCGGGAAGGGATGTGGCTTTCGCGATCACATCTTTCATGTAAGGCCTCAGGAAAAGAGGTATCTCGATAGAGATGAAGCCGGGCCGGTAGTCGAAATACGCCTTGATTTCCAGGACCGCCAGGACGAACGCCGCGATTGTGATGATGGTGAAGAAAATGTTCGTGATTGCCTGGTTTGTTAGGAATTGGAGGATGCCGAGGCCCATCGTGAAATAAGAGATGAAGATGACGCCTATGAAGGTCGCTGAGGCCATCAGCATCCTTTTCTTGCCCTGCGTCTCGAGTATCGTCGCAAGGAGAAGCGCCATTATCGCTATTGTGCAGGGGTTTATGGAATCGGCTATCGCCGCGCTCACGAGGACCACCGGGGTCAGGGTGGATGCCGCATCCAGGGTTTGGATATCGCTGAACGAATCCGAGGTATAGACCGCGCTCAAGGAACTGTTCGTCGCATGGGCGCTGAATATATCGATATAGCGCGCTTGGCTCAATTCTCCGATCAAAATCGACCGGTTATCCAGGATTATGGTCGGCACGCCCCCCTTCCCCGGGTCGAGGCCGAAACGCGCGTACGCCTGGAACATCTCCTGGCGGTTGTTTGCGTCATGATAGACCTCTTTCTTCTCGATATTGAGGCCGTATTGCCCTGTGAGGCCGGTCAGTATCGCATCGACCCTTGCGCAGTGCGGGCATCCTGCGCCGTAGTACTCGATGACTTGGAGCGCAGGGAAAACGCAAGGCAGTAGGAGCAGGAGAAAGAGCGTTGCTGGTTTGAAGTTCATATATCCGACCTTGCGGAAACCCCAACCGGACATTATCCATAGGTGATTTCCGGATGGACTTCTGCGCAAAAGGATTTAATGGATTGGTAAAAGGGAATAATGATAAGAGAAAAAAGAAAAAATATATTATGTTAGCTAGGTGCTGCTAGGACGCAGTCACGATAGGTTGCTAGGTAATTATCGGGTGGACGCAGCTGCGATAGTTTGCTAGGTAACCATTATAGTCGCCCATGACAGAGTCGCCTGAGGGTAGATACCAGCTGTAGCCATTGTACAACACACCAAGGAAACCAGCCTTGAAATAGAGGGCCGTCGCCTGTTGCATGAGGGCGTCGAAAGGGACATACGCTTTGCTGGCGCAATCGTAGTCGCTGTTACTGCAAGCAAACAGCGTTGATCTCGCAGAAGAGAGACTGCTTTTTGTTGCAATGAAGTCGGGTTTGTAGGTTTTGTTGAATTTATTGCCCTGGCTTTCCAGACTTTTGAACAAATTAGGAGCATCCGCACATTTCACAGCATTCCTTATTAGAAGGACACCTGGGTCGGTAGGAATCGCAATCGCGAAAAAAAGCCCCGATATGACCAAAATGCCGATTAACAGCACCGATATTTTCATCTCATATCACCTGTTCGAATCTAGGAAGCGAAAGTTTATAAAGATTACAACCCGGCTGGAATCGGAAAAAGAAAAGAAGGAAAAGAGGGAAAAGAAGATGGTCAACCCGGTGTCGGGTTCAGAGAGCAGCTCCTGAAATTATTCAGCATCACCTGATAATCCGCAAGGATGATAAACCATGGCGTGACCCAGTTAAACACTCCGAGGAAACCAGCCCGGAAATAGAGGGCCGATGCTTATTGCATGTAGCCGTCGAATGTCGGATAGACCTCGTTCACGCAATCGGAATCGTTGGGGGGATGCAGGCAGGCGGAAAAACTCGGTATTGTGGAGCTCAGGCTGGAATTCAACGCAGTGAAACCGGATGCGCATGTGCCGTTGAATCCATTGGCCGTGGCCCTTAGGTTAGTGAAGAGGTTCGGGTGTGGCGTCGTCACGATATATGAGCAGGTGACCGCCTTCAACACCAGGACCGTTGAATTGGACAACGGAATGCTGCTTGCGAAGATCATCTTTGCGATGACCAATAGAACTAATGAGTATAATGCCATTATTTATCTGAAATCACCTGATCGGCTCTTGGGGGAACGAAAATCCATAAATCAGATAAACTGGCAGGCTTGTGCAAAATAGGGAAATTAAAATGAAAAATGGAAAAAAGAAAAACTATGAAATATCAACCAGGTGCCGGTAGGACGCAGCTACGATAGTTTGCTAGGAAAACATTATAGTAGCTCACGACAGAGGGGCTTGTGGGATTATACCAGCTGTAGCCATTGTAAAACACACCGAGCAAACCAGCCCTGAAATAGAGGGCCGATGCCTGCTGCATGAGGGCGTCGAAAGGGATATACTTTTTGCTGGTGCAATCGTAGTTGTTGTTGGCGCAAGCCCACAACGCAGATCTCGCAGAAATGAGACTGCTTCCTGTTGTAGCGAATTGGCCGCTGAAGGAAGTGTTGAAAGTATTGCCCTGCAGGTTCAGACTTTTGAACAGACTGGGACCGTCACCATTAAATGCACAGTTCACCGCAATCCTTAATTGCTTGACACCCGGGTCAAGCGGAATCGGAATCGCACTCGCGAAAAAAAGTCCTGACATGACCAGAAGGCCGATCATCAGCATCGATTTATTCATGATTAATCACCTGGTAGAGATAAGATGCTAAGGTTTAAATCCCCTCCGAGCTTAAGCCGATAGCGTTCCCTATGACAGACGTGGTGAAGGCGGATAATTCGGAAAAGGCGGGCGCATCCATAAAGGCCAGGATACTCGTTTTCGGGAACACGCTTGTCGAGGAGGATTCCCTTGCGCTGAAACTCCTTCCGAAACTGCGAAAAGCCTTCAAGGGAATCGAGTTCAAGGAGTTCGACACTTCCGAGAACCTCGAGGATGAAGGCGGGGATCTCATCATCCTCGATACGGCTTTCGGGATAGAGAAAGTGACGCTCATCGAAGATTTGGACAGCCTGCAGATGAGCAAGACCTGTTCGATGCATGATTTCGACCTGCCGATAACCTTGCGGATACTGATAAAACTAAAAGCGATCGATTCCGTGAAGATTATCGCCATCCCGGCAGGATACGATGAGAAATTGGCAGGCAAGGAAGCGGCTGAGATAATCGGGGAGCTTTTCCACCGCCCTATTTAACTGTTACTGGATATCTATCTGTATGGTGTGAAATGTGGTGGACAGCAAACAACAGACAGTTACAGATGGGGAAGCCCTCTCGGCCTTGACATCGCTGGCGTATTGCGGGGATATAGCTTTCCTCTCATCCATTGTGAACGAAGCCAAGCCGGCTTTCAAGAAAAGGGTGGAATCTGCAATGTTGCTTGCCATGGAAGTAGGCATCTCGCACGGATGGTCGAGCTGCGCAGATAAAGAATTCGTCTGGACCGGCCATGAACCAATACGATCCGTGCTCGAAACCGGATGCTCTGACTTCTGCAAGGAGCATGCGCGGGAGATAATAGAAGAATATTACGGCACGGATGGAAAGCGCGTCTATCTTCCAGCGGTTCCGAGCATCCTCCCGGATTTGGAGGCGGAGCGCTCCAAGAATATCCCGAGATTGGGGAAATGCCGCGAGATATTATCGCTCTATCTCAAACAGGAGAGCAAGGAGACCGCAAGAGCGGGCATGCCGAAGTTCGCTTCGCAGCCTCCATCGGCTAATGGCGCGGCCTTGAGGAAGCAGACCTGCTAGCCCTTCCAGTTCACTTTCAGGAAATGCGTCGCGCAGCTCATGCAAGGGTCGTATGCGCGTATGAGCTTCTCTATCTCGAGCGATATCTGCTCCTTCTTCATCCCTGAATCCAGTTTCGCCTGCACAAGCGCGCCGATATCCTGCTCTATCTTTATCTGGTTCTGGGATGTCGGGATGACGAGGTCCGCGAATTCGATTTTTCCCGAATCATCTATCATTAGATTGTAGTAGAGCGTGCCCCGGGGCGCCTCGAGCACGCCGATGCCTTCTGATTTCTTCGGTGTAAGCGCTATCTTCGGCTCCTCCTTGACATCCAGGGATTCGAGAAGCTCTATCGATGAATCGATGCAATGCACTATCTCTATCGCCTGGGCAAGGTTGTTCCTGAAGACATTCGCCGAGGGGAAGGCTTTCAGATGCCTGTTCATGTCTTTGCGGGTCCTGCGGTTGAGCGTATCCCGGTTCATGTTCATCCTCGATAACGCCCCCACGATGTATGACGAGCCCCGGAATTCGAAACCAGGCGCCGTGGAATACGGAACCACCGTCTTCTCGAGGTAGGAGCGGAAATCCCGGCGGCTGATGCATAGTCCGCTGGATGCCATCAGGTCCCCCTCCTGATAGCTGAAGCGGTCGTTGCGCAGCGCGATGTTGGTCGTGCGGTGCTCGAACGAGAAATCGCGCTCGAGGAAGATATCGGCGAATCCGATCGCTGCGCTGCGTACTGCGCGCAGCTTTTTCGCGACATCTTTGGCTGACGCCTGCTCAGGCAGCTTCGTGAAACCACCGATCTGCGGGAACGGCGAGTGCACCGCCCTCCCCCCCACAAGCACGCAGAGGTCGTTCCCTGCGCCCTTCACATCGAATGCCTTATGGACGAGCTCGTGCTCGATGCCTTCATCCGAGAATTCCAGGATAGAATCCTTGCCGAAGATGTCTGGCAGGCAGAAGAGGTAGAGATGCATCGCGTGGTCGCGGATATTGAGCCCGTAGAGAAGGAGGTCGCGGAGCATGACGGTCTGCTCGGACGGTGTGTGCGAAATCGCGTTCTCCACGCAGTTGATGCAGCACATGAGATGCGCTATCGAGCAGGTCCCGCAGATGCGCGAGACGACTTGGTGGACGGCGAGAGCCGGCTTCCCGACCGCTGCTGTGGTGAAGAAGCGCTTGTTCTCATTTATTCGGAGCCTCGCGCCGGTCACTTTCCCGTCGCGGACAGACACATCGAGGTCGGTATGGCCCTCGATTTTGCTCAGGTTCTTTATCGTCAGGTCGAAGCTTTCCGTGTGCATGATAATCAGCCTTCAGCTTTTGCTTTTGTTGCGTGCGGCGCATTCCCTGCGCCCCCATCCTTCCCGGCCACGAAATAGACATAGATGAGATCCTCTTTGGAATGATTGAACACATCGTGCTCGGTCTCGGACGGGATGAAGATGCAGTCTTTTGCATTGAGCCTATTCTCCTTTCCCGCTACAACCGCGGTGGCGACGCCCTCCAAAACAAGTATGAACTCCTCGCCCGTTCCTGTTGAATGGCGCCCCACGCTTTTTCCTGGGGCAAGGCGCACGCACCCGCCCTTTATCTTCGCGCCTTTCCCGAGGCTCCCCTGCCTCCTGGCGCTCATTATCTCCATGCATCATTCGCCCCCGATCTTCGCCTTGAACTCTATCAGGTACTTGTCCAGGACCTTCAGGAATATCTCCTCTATCATGGGGCAGCCCGGCACCTTGTCGTCTATCCTGACTATCTGGTCGGGGCGCTGAACAATCCCATATAAGCCCCACTTTTCCAGGAAGGGAGCTATCTTCGCTTTCTGCTCCGGAGTGAAATCATTGCGCTGGGCGGATGGATATCCTGTGACCGCGCACCCTCCGACCGCGACCAGGTATTTCGATTTGGCGCGTATCTCCAGGAGCTTCTCCTTCTCCTTGTCGTTCGAGATGGCCCCTTCGATGAAAGCCACATCCAGCGAGTCCAGCACATTGTGCGACTTGAGCATCTTGCAGTAGCGGAAATCTATCATCCTCTTCCATTCGAAATAGTTCTTGTTCATGAGCTCCAGGAAAAGGATGGAGTTGTCCTCGCAGCACGTGAAGGTGAACCAGCCTAATCTCAGCTTGTTTGGCATCGGACCCGATATCCCAGGCCTCATTTAAAATCCGTTGCGCTTCTCCGGGTTCGGATTGTTTATATTATTATACCGCGGAGCGTATCGATTGGGGAACATGGCAAAGGCAACGAATAATTCGATGCGTCTAGGGCGTTTGGTGCGCCTGGCGCTCCTTGCGGGTTTAGCCATAATCCTTATCGCGATAATCGCGTTCCTATTCAACGAGGATTCCTCCCTCAGGAAGGAGCTGGCGGACAGGAACGCAGAACTGGCATCAGCGCATCAGAATATCTCAGCGCTCCAGAAGAGCATCATGCTGGACGAGCGCACGATAAACGAGAAGGATGCGGATATAGCGAATCTGACAGGCGCGCTCGAAGATACGCACTCGAGATTGAACAATACGCAAATCCAGCTTCAATACACGATTTCGGAATTGAACCAGACCAGAGAGGAACTCGAGAACAAATCCCTTTCCCTGGAACAGGCAAAGGCGCAGTTCAGCGACCTGAAAACGCAGATCGCTGATTTCCAAACGACCCTCCAGGAATCCATAATATGGTTCAAGGACAACTCCCGCCTGAGCCCCAACCTGGGTTATTTCGCCCCGTATGTGCGGAGCAATTGCGTCCAAGAGGGGCAACTGAATCTCGCCTGCGTCACATACATGATGGAGAAGCGCCTGGGTTTCCATTACATATCCGAAACGACCGACCAGCTCCATTCGCTCGATGAGGCTGTCTCGCGCGGAGGCGGGGACTGCAAGGATTACGCGCTCTTTTTGCGCGCGGTCCTCAACAGCGTGAACGATACCACGCCTTCGGTGGATCTCCTTTCCTGGGAGCCCGGGTACGGAAAATTCATTGTATACCAGTCAGGAGACCAGGAATATTACTACAACGGCGATAATGTCACCCTGCCGAAACTTGGTTCCATCAATCCGGAAGCGTTCTGCTATGTCACCGGATATAACGCAGGGGTATTCGACGGCCATTGCATCGTGGCGCTCGGAGAGCACGCTATCCTCGATGAAAGCGATCTGCCGGGTCTGGATGGCGCCAAGGCTTTCGAGCCGCAGGACGGCGGGTTCAAAGGGACCATCGGGAACGATTACCATCTATGCGAAAACGGGGAGATGTCCTGCGGAACGGAACCGGGGGATATACTCGTCGTGATGTCGGATGACGACCTCTACGAATTCCATGACGGAGAGTGGCGGAGCTACGGGACTTACAGCGGAAGGCTGACCGATTTCCTCGCGCAGATAGATATCGCTACGGGCGCGAACAGCGGATGAAGGCTAAGGAATAAAATAAGGAAGACGATTGCTTATTCGTGCTTTTCAAGAAAAAGGGGTCTGCGCTCCGCAATATCATGATACTCATTTTCCTGAGCGGCATCTTCAGCATCGTCCTTATCCATGCAGGCCAATCTGCCGGCCTGCTCCTTTGGATTGGCATATTCTTCCTGATTCTGACCACGGACACGCAAGTCGAGATAAAGAAGGGCGAGATATCCATCTGGTACCTTTCCGGAAGGAAGGTGGTGCTGCCAGATGTGAATGGTGCGGGCATCCATTTCGAGAGGCGTCATTTGAGGTCCGGCGGAGAGGCGTGGTTCAATAGTTTGGAGATAAGGCAGAAAGGCAGGACCTGGATCATAGATATTTTCTCGTATGGGGATCCGGGTGGCCTGATAAAGGAGCTTGAACGCGTGTTCGATATGAAGGTGGAGAACAAGGAGCGCCTCGAAAAGCCCGCTGTCAGCTTCCACCGCCCTAAATCAGGATTCTGATCATTGGGAATCCTCTGGTCAGCCATCGAAGAATCTCCAGAATATGAAATCGAAGATGCGTTTCCTAATACCCCCAGTCGGATTCTCCAGCACCCATTCGACCATTCTGCAGAACGGCAGGTCCGGATTCGAGAAAACAGAGAATAGGAAGACTTGAGCGCGGTGGGTGGATTCCATCCTATCCATGATCCGTTTTCCTTCAGGGTCGTTGCGGATATGCTTGGCCACCCCTTCGCCGCTCTTCACCGCGTAGAAGATGCCTTCGGTCGTCACAGGGTTGAGAAGGCCGGCGGCATCGCCGACAAGGAAGATGTTATGTGAGTAGTCAGCGTGTTTATCGCCGGCACCGGGATCCTTATCTCTCCTGAATCTCCATCCCCTGAAATCCGCATTCCCTTTGAAACCCTCGCACTTGTGTTTGGAGATATCGATATCGAATTCCTCCTTCACCCAGCTTTTGACGCGCGGGGCGAGGCGGCTGTGCAGAACATCGGTCCCTCCCATCGCGCCCCCTATCATAGTCGCGCCTCTGCTTTTCGACATCATGTAGCCGTATCCGCGGGGGAAAGTATCCGGGAGCCAATAGACCCGGAATTCATCAGCTGGCTTAGGGACGACATAGTGGAAAGCGTAACCGACGATATCCTCCATCGGGAGTTCCAGGAATTCCCGGACTTTCGAGAACGAGCCGTCGGCCCCGACAAGGAAACGATAGCGATATGTTTTTCTTATTGTCCGGACGCGCTCGCTATCGATTCCGACTACTGGTTCCGAGAAACGTATCGCGATTTTGGCGTCTTTTTCGCATTCCTTTCTCAAATGGCTCTCGAGCTCGTATCTTCCTACGGTCCAGAGGAAAGGATGATCAAAATCGATCTGGGTTTTGCCTTTTTTTGTCCCCACAATCACCCTGCGCCATTCCTGGGCCCCTTTGAATTTCTTTGTTGGATCCTCGCCAGGGAAGACCTTCGAGCTTATCTCGCCCGAGCATATCTTCATGCCGATATCCGGGCTTTTCTCTAGGACAAGCACGCTGAGGCCGGAACCGGCGAGGTTCTTCGCGCAGGACAGGCCGCCAGGTCCGGCGCCCACGATAACGACGTCATAGGATTCGTCCGGATTTGGCATAAAGAAAGTGCACCCCGCGCTACCAAGAGTTATCGGACATGCTGGTTTTTAAGAATAGGAGTAATATTCAGGACGTGAAAGCGCGGTGAATCGAGCCGCAAGATACGCAAGTTGATGATATTATGATAATGCTCCCGCTTTCGGATTCCTTGGCCAGGATTTTCCTGTCATTGTTGGCAGGCCTCCTCATCGGATTCACAAGGAAGAATTACCCGGCAGGCGTCCGGACGTTCACCCTGATATGCATAGGTGCGACCATTTTCACGATAATCTCCCTGGATCCGGTCTTCTCCGGGGTAACAGGGGTTGACCAGACGCGCATCATCTCGCAGATAGTGGTGGGGATCGGGTTCATCGGCGCGGGAGTCATCTGGAAATTCGGCTCCAGCAACAAGATAAGCGGCCTGACCACGGCGGCTGCGATCTGGGTGACGGCTGCGGTTGGCATCCTGATAGGCATGGGCGAATACCTGATATCGGGATTCTCGCTCCTGCTAGTCATCGCGGTCTTGTACTCGAAGCACATCTGGCCGGATATTTAGTGAGTGTTTATATCTCTTGATTAACACAACTACATCATGCCCGAACAGACTTTCGGCGGTGATGACACCGGCGGGCAGGTCGAAGAGAAGAGGAAACTGGGGGGGCTTTCGAAATTCGGCCTTAGCCCCGACTCTAACATACGCGACGTCTTCTGGCGCATCATGGCATCGTATTCAGCCACGAAGAAGCCGGGGATCGACCTCAAGGAGCTCGAACCGGACCGCTTCGCCCTTATGAGCGCCGCGATATCGGTCCTTAGAAGCCCTCATGTCCGGGATTACGGACTCTCACCCAGGTTCATCGTCAATTACACGGTCATCATGATGCTCGATGGCGGCTGGGAGGATGCGTTCACCGAGTTCCTGGTGAAATCCTCTGAAGGCAAGGAGGAGCTCCAGAAGAATGTGGCGCTCGCCCTTCGCAGGCAGCTGGAAAACGGAGAGCATGGCGGATGGCTGCGCCAGTATTTCAAGGCTTTGCTCAGGCAAAGCTCCATGAATCCGATGGCATTGCGCTTCATCGCGGACATAGACGACAAGGAGCTGGTGGCGTCATTGAAGCAGGAGCTGATGATAATAGCCAGAGGAGATATAGGCCAGAACCAGCTGGATGCCATAGGGGCGATAAGCGCGCTCAAGGACGACCAGGATGTGAAGAAAACCCTGATAATTTTATTGTCGCACTGGGACGCAGAAGCAAGGCGAGGCGCGGCCGAGGCGCTGAAAGGCTTCAGGAAGGATGCAGATGTGCGCGAAGCTGCAAAGAGAAGGCTCGGAAACGAGACGGATGCGGAGATAAAGAAGATATTGAAAACGGTGGCGAAATGACTGAAACAGAGATACTCAAGATACCTCATGAGAGGGTGAAGACGCTTATAGGCGAGAGCGGAAAGGTGAAGGAATGGATTGAGAGGCGCTGCAATGTCACCCTTGATATAGACCCAGAAGGGGATGTCGAGATAAGCGGCGAATCGACGGACATATTCTTCGCCAAAGACATCGTGAAGGCGATAGGGCGCGGTTTCGAGCCCAAGGACGCCATGAGGCTGGCTGGGAGCGACTACAATCTCCATATCATCGCTTTGCGCGACATCACTCATTCCGAGAACGAGATGACCAGGTTGAAAGGCCGGGTCATAGGTAGCAACGGGAAGATAAGGCTGGAGATCGAGAGCGCGACAGACTCCGTTCTTTGCGTATTCGGGAACACTATCGGGATAATCTCGAAATTGGACACGATGCCGTATGCCAGAGAAGCGATAGCGATGATAATCGACGGCGCGCCGCATGAGGCGGTGATGCATTATCTGGCGAAAGCAAAGAGAGAGATTTACGACTCGAGATTGAGAGGGAAATGAAGAAAAGCGAAAAAGCGAGCGACTCGAACATCCGATTCGTTTTTTTATATTTCGATTTTTTCTTTTCATCTCGATTTCTTTCGTATCATCCTTTCAGGGCATCTTCTATCGATTTCGGGAATACCTTTGATTCGGCTCTGCGCAATCGCTCCTGTAAACTCCTGCGGCTAATCTTCTCCATCGCTGCGAGCTCGTCCAGATTGACTTTCTTCGGCCATTCGTAATAACCATTGTCCAGAGCCAATGCCATAGCCCTCTTCTGCTTGGCAGTTAGGCCGAACCCGGATTTCTTCATTGAATAATCGCCGAGGCGCATGAGCTTCGTCTCTCCGATGGATTCAAGCTCTCGGAGCGCGCTGTGCATGCACTTCGGATTCATCGAGATGATATCATGTATCTCCATGCCGTCCTCGACCCTGATGGGGGACGAATAGACGACATCGTTCTTCAGCACCGAACCATAGCTCGAGGATCTGCTCAGGGTCCTGTGGAAGAAGACGACCTTGGTGGGCGTGCGATCCAGGACGACCAGCTTGCGGGTGGATTGGTTTCTCTTCAAATAGCCTAAGAAATCATCAAGCCTGGAAACATTGTCGGCTGCGGCAGACCAAAGGACCTGGTAGGTGATGCCGGCCGGCCGTTTGCTCAGGTACGCGACAGGGCTCTCCTGGCGCAGACTGACCTCCGGGAACTTCTGCGTGCTCTTCGAGCAATAGCAGTCGTGATGGTAGACAGCGACCGTGGCCTCCTTCAATATATCCATAAAATGTATTACTTTGCAACATATTATAATACTATTTGGACGATCGTCCAACCAAGGGCATGGGCGATAGTTGGCTATTGATATAAGGTGTAAAAATATGCTAACAGGTGCATGAGAAAAATCCTGTTAGTGAAACCGCCCTTCAATGGCCTGACATATCCTGGAAGCCCGAAAGGGCCGGAATTATTGAGAGCCGCTGTGCGCGCGAACGGGATCGGAGTCGAGACCATGATAACTGATTTGCAGCTCTCTTGGCAGAGAAAGGAGGATTATCTGGGACAATTTGCGCAAACGCTTGAGGGATGGAAGCCGGATCTGATAGGGATCACAAACCTGAGCGCGCAGGTTGATATCGCGAACGAGCTCGCAGTCATATCCAAAGATACGCTGAAGGGTGTCGTTGTCGTGAAAGGCGGGTACCATGAATCCGCTTCGGCAGACTGGACGATGAGGCTACATCATGATGTGGTGGATTTCTGCATAGGCTCGGATGGAAAGACAACGACGAGGGTGGAGGGTGAGCTCGCGTTCATCAGGATAGCAAGACTCCTTGAGGAAGGAGGGAAAGAGCATCTCCTGGGGAACCTTCATTCCATTCCGGGCGCGGTGTATATGGATATGGAACGTAAGCGCATCATATCGAATCCTCCGCTAGACACCCCTAAAAATATTCTCGACCGGGTGTTCGCATCGGGACTCATCCATGCCCCGGAATACGATTTCCCGATTTTCGATTTGCTTCCTACTGCGCATGCGGAGCTGAGCAGAGGATGCCCGAACAGATGCAACTATTGCGCTGCGGCGAAAACATTCGGTGTAAGGATAAGGAGTGTTGAGAGCATCGAGCGACAGTTGAAGATGCTGAAGAAGGAGGGGTTCCGGGCGTTCTATGCTGACGATTCCAATTTCTCGGTGAATAGGAATTGGGCGAAGCGGGTTGCCACGAGTTTGTACGATATCGGTTTTGTTTGGGGCGCGAATTCGAGAGTGGAACTGCTTGATCGCGAGACGATTTTACATTTCGGGAGGACGGGATGCAGGTATCTATTCACAGGTCTAGAATCAGGCGTGGAGGCCGTCCTAATAGGCATGAACAAGGTCCGGGATTCGATGCGAGCGGGAGCATATTTGGAGAAAGCGCAGAAAGTGTATGCCTGGTTATCCGAGGCCAAGATACCTTCAGCAGCATTCCTCATGTTCGGCGGGGTTCGAGAGGAAAGCGATTGCTATTCGCCCGAGACTCTCGAAGACGTGAAAGCGTCGATACGTTTCGCAGCTGGATTGAAAGGGTTGCGATATCTTTCCATGAATTTCTTGAGGATACTTCCCGGGACCAGGTTCGCAGAGGACCCGGCATTCTCATGCATCAGGCCGACTGGGAAAAAACCTCTCCATGGCGGGTATTGGGATTCGAGGTTCTACGAAATCAGCGGTGAGAAGGATATCAGAGCCAAGCGAAAAGAAAAATCCGGAATATTCAGCTGTTTCGAGCTCGAGGATGATATGCCGCTGACAACGCTCGCGGAACCGGGATACCTGGCCGAGATACTCGCATTCGCGAAGAGCGAAGTGGATGCGCAGAACCGGAAACGGGGGCAACATGAAACGAAGCTCAGTATTGTCGGATTTAAGGATTAATTATTTATATCCCCACCCCCATAACTGCTTGCGACCAGATATCAGGGATTCCCAATAGATGAGGTAGACCAGCATGGCAGACAGCGACATGTTCAAGAATTTCAAGGAGCACTCAGTAGCCGAATTCTTCAAGAAGAACAGGCAGATGCTCGGCTTCAGCGGGAAAGTGCGGTCCATGACCATGATAGTCCACGAGTTCGTCACGAACTCGCTCGATGCGTGCGAAGAGGCCGGCATCCTTCCTGAGATTTTCGTCCAGGTCGAGGAGCTGAGCAAAGACTCCGACCATTACCGCATGACTATCAAGGATAACGGCCCAGGCATCCCGAAGACGCATCTCGCCCGGGCTCTCGGGCAGATGCTCGCCGGCACCAAGTTCCACAGATACATCCAGCAGAGGGGCCAGCAGGGCATCGGAGGCTCGGCCTGCGTCATGTTCTCATACCTCACGACCGGGCAGCCGACAAGGGCGGTATCCTGCTGCAACGGCAGACGCATCAGCGCCAATATCGGGATAGATTTCAAGAGCAACAAGCCGATAATCGAGGATATAGGGGAAGAGCCCACGCTCGAGACCGGCCTCACAGTCACAGCGGAGTTCAAGGATGTGCGCTACGAGCGCAGCAACCACGGGGTCTATGAATACCTGAGGAGGACCGCGCTCGCGAATCCGCATTGCGCGATAACGCTCGTGGAGCCGAACAACGAACGGGTGGCTTTCCCGAGATCCATCGAACAGAATCCTCAGAAGGCATTCGAGATAAAGCCCCACCCGCTCGGGATAGGGACCCACGATCTTTTGGAATTCGCCAAGCACAACAAGGAGAACCGGAGGATATCGGCATTCCTCCAGAACACGTTCTCGCGCGTGAGCGCAGGGAAAGTGGACGAGCTCCAGGCCCTGATACCTGAACTCGATTTCAAGAAGGATCCGGCGGATCTGACATGGAACGAGGCCGAGCTCATCGTGAAATCATTCTCCAAGGTGAAATGGATAGCCCCTGCGATGGATTCATTGGTCCCTATCGGCAAGACCCAGGTCGAGACGTCGTTTCGGAACATCTTCAATCCCGAAGTTTTGGTCGTGACGGAACGGAGCCCGAAAGTCTACCGTGGAGGAATACCGTTCATGGTGGAAGTGGGTATAGCATATGGCGGAGGCTTGGTGTCAGCGGAAAAAAGAGGCGAAGTGATGAGGTTCGCCAACCGCGTCCCCTTGCTTTTCGACAACGGCGGATGCGCGATAACAGAGACGATAAAATCCATAGACTGGAAGCGCTACGATGTCAAGAATTTCGACGAGGAGCCCTTGGCGGTCCTTGTGAACCTGGCGAGCGTCTATGTCCCTTACACAAGCGCCGGCAAGCAGGCTATCTCCATAGAAGAAGACATCATGGACGAGATAAGGTTCGCGGTCATGGAAGCTTCCAGAGGAGTGCAGAAATACCTCTCCGGGAAAAGGAAGGCCCATGAGATAGCGACCAAGAAGAAGGTCGTCGGACGCTACGCTTCGCAGCTAGCAACGGACCTCGCCACATTGTCAGGGAAGAAGAGGTCGGATATCGAGCCCAAGATAGCGAAGATAATCGAGGAGAAATATGCGAGCGAGCCGGGAGAGGAGGAAGAAACAGGTCCGGCCGGAGAATCTTCCAAGAAAGAGGACAACCCTGATAGCGAAGGAGGGGATGAATGATGACCACTGCTAGTACGACGACGAAACTGGAGACCCTCGGCAAAGAGATGGTCAAGGAGATAGACCGCGGAGAGGGTCCGACCTTCGAGACGACCCTGAGGACAAGGAGCAACACGCTTTTCGACGAGGCGATAGGATGCCTGAGGTCCGGGGACAAGAAGGAGACCAGGAAATTCCTGAGCGTGGCGCAGGCAAGGACATTCATGCAGACAGTCGCTGTGGCGGCCAAGACGAAACAGTTCCTCCGGGAAAACCTGCACACGTCCATCAGGGGCCTTTTCTACCAGCTGAAATTCACCCTCGGCGAAGATATCGATGAGGACCTGTTCACAGAGCAGAGCGAATCGAACGGGCTTATCGAGGATCTGGAAGTGGCGCTGAAGATAAAACGCGAGGACCTGAACCTCACGACCGACAGGAAAGGGTTCGTCGCCGGCTCCATGACCATACTGGACAAGTTCGGGGGCGAAGAGACGCTGATAGACCTCGCGAAACAGGGGCGCAGCGGCTGGAGCATACCGAGCGATGTGGACAACGGCATGGAGATAAAGAAATGCGAAGCCGAGTATGTGCTCGTGGTCGAGAAGGATGCGCTCTGGCAGAGGCTGAACGAGGACAAGTTCTGGAAGAAGGAGAATTGTTTGCTGGTGACGCCCAAAGGCCAATCGACAAGGGGGACAAGGAGATTGCTCCGCAAACTCGCGGACCGGGGATTGCCTATCTACTGCCTCATGGACTGCGATGCGTGGGGATGGTACATCTACTGGACGATAAAGACCGGGAGCATGAATCTCGCTTATCTTGGACGGGATTTCGCTGTGCCTGAAGCAAGGTTCCTCGGGGTCACGATGAAGGACATCCGGGATTTCGAATTCCTGCAGAAACTGACCATCAAGGCCAAGGATGTGGATGTCAAACGGGCTGAGGAGATGCTCGGCTACCCTTGGATAAACCGCCATGCGGACTGGGTCGCTGAATTGAAAGAGGTCATCAAGACCAGGAAGAAGATCGAGCAGGATGCGCTCCAAGGCCAGAGGCTCACGTTCGTCGGGGAATACATCAACAACAAGATAAAGAAGAAACAGTGGCTATCTTAGGTGTTCTTCCGGTTTTCTATACACTTCCGGAGCACTAAGTCTTCTTAGGAGCACTCATCCTCGGTGGACACCGGCTTTGGCTTAGGCCACCGAAGCCGAGTAGGTTTTCTGCCGGTGTTCTACTCTCTTCCGGAGCACTAGGTTTTCTGCCGGGCGTCTGTATACCTTCGGAGCACAATGTTTTCATAGGAGCGCTAATCGCTCGCGAACCCCGAAGGCCGCGAGAGCAA
>CAILMU010000206.1 GCA_903835325.1 uncultured Microcaldota archaeon
AACTCAAAACGCCGGTTTATATCCGCACCTCCCGCGAGAATTCGCCCGTCTTCACCACTCCGCAAACCCCGTTCGAGATAGGGAGAGCGAACGTGTACAGGGAAGGGAAAGACGTCGCGATCTTCGCATGCGGCCTTCAAGTCTACGAATCCATGAAGGCAGCAGAAGAGCTCAAGAAAACCAAAGGCATCGATGCGGCTGTCATCGATATGCACACGATCAAACCGATTGATAAAAACACCACCGTCTCGTTCGCAAAGAAGTGCGGCGCGCTCGTTTCTGTCGAGGATCACCAGATAAATGGCGGTTTGGGAAGCGCAATCGCAGAAGTCCTCTGCGAGAAATGCCCGACGCCTCTTGTCCGCATCGGCATGCATGATTCTTTCGGCGAGAGCGGGAACGCGAGCGAGCTTTACAAGAAATACGGATTGGATTCGAGCGGTATAGTGAAAGGGGCAGAAGAAGCGATGAAGATGAAAAAGCGCTTATGATGAAGAAATAGCATTGATGAAGAAGAAAAGGCGAATATGATGGTTATATTTCCAGAAATATCCGGCGTGTGCGATTCTTCCAAGTTCGCATTCCTCGCCTTATCGATTTTCCTGATAGTCCTATCCGTTTTCCTCTACCTCGTCTCCACATACAAAAAAGAGAATTTCAAGATACGATACGCTGCGATGGCGTCCCTGTGCTTGGGGGCGATATGTCTGGCGGTTTATTCCATCTGCGGTGTTTGAACCGATGCCGGTGCTTACAGCGCATCTCCGCTATCGAACCTCAAAAATCCCGAAAAACCGCGGTTTTTAGACCATTTCCTTCATATCTTCTTCAATAGGGTGATTCTCGATGAAATTCTTCATGGACACAGCGGAAGTGGAATCGATAAAGAAGGCGAACGAACTCGGCATGTGTGACGGTGTTACGACCAACCCCAGCCTCATAATGAAATCAGGGCGCGACCAGAAGCAGGTCATAACAGAAATCTGCAAGATAGTCAGAGGCCCGGTCTCAGTCGAAGGCATCGGCGACACCTATGAAGAGATGATGAAAGAGGCGCTCGAATTCTCGAAATGGGCCCCGAATATCGTGGTCAAGCTGCCCATGACAAAGGAAGGCATCCGCGCCTGCAAATCATTAAGTGAAAAAGGCATCAAGACCAATCTCACCCTCATCTTCTCAGCATCCCAGGCCCTCCTGGCAGCCAAAGCAGGAGCGACGTACGTTTCCCCATTCGTTGGCCGCCTGGATGACATATCCGAGGACGGCATGGTCCTTGTCTCGGACATCCTGCAGATTTTCTTCGCCTATGATATCAAGACCGAAGTCATTGTGGCATCGATACGCCACCCGATGCATGTCGTGGAGGCAGCCAAACTCGGCGCCCACATCGCCACCATGCCGGCCGAAGTCTTCGAGAAGATGTTCAAGCACCCGCTCACCGACAAGGGGATCCAGATGTTCAAGGAGGACTACAAGAAGTCCCAGGATGCCAAAAAGAAGTGATTTAAGAGGTTTCGAACATCAACCGATAAGAGTTGCT
>CAILMU010000207.1 GCA_903835325.1 uncultured Microcaldota archaeon
AGGCAGCTCTCCATGTACAAGCACAAGGGATACTTCCATTGCATGGACACATACAAAGATTACCTTGACCTGAATGCTATCTGGGACTCCGGGAAGGTACCGTGGAAGGTCTGGAAATGAGCCTTGCCGGATTTTTTTCTGGAAAAAGAGTGCTTATCACCGGGCATACCGGATTCAAAGGCGCCTGGCTGTGCCAGATTCTTATCGGGATTGGCGCCAAGGTCTCAGGCTACTCGCTTGCACCCAACACGAAACCGGATCTCTATGACGTGCTGGGACTGGAAAAAAAGATGGCCGGGCATATTTCAGATATCCGGGATTATAAAACGCTTTCTGAGGTTTTCAAGCAGGAATCGCCTGAGATTGTGTTCCACCTGGCCGCCCAGCCTCTGGTAAGAGACAGCTACGATGATCCGCTCTATACGTTCTCCACAAATGTGATGGGAACGGCGAACGTCCTTGAGTGCATCAGGCAAAGCCATGACGTTAAAGCCGCTGTCATTGTCACGACTGACAAGGTGTACGAGAGCAAAGATGGCAGACCGCATAAGGAGACGGACCAGCTCGGAGGATACGACCCTTACAGCTCATCCAAGGTCTGCGCTGAGCATGTCACGAGAAGTTATGTCCGTTCATTCTTCAATCCCCAAAACCCAGAACCAGGAACATTCATCGCTTCTGCCCGGGCAGGCAATGTCATAGGAGGGGGGGATTGGTCCAAGGATAGGCTTGCCCCGGATATTGTGCGCTCGGTTTTTGAGAAAAACGAGCGGATCACCCTAAGAAACCCAAGCGCCATAAGGCCGTGGCAACACGTCCTGGACCCGCTTTTCGGCTATCTTATGCTGGCAAAAAGGCTTTACGAAAGCGATAAAAGTGCTGTCGGCGCATGGAATTTCGCTCCGGAAAAAAGCAGTTTCATAACTGCGGAGGAGCTTGTCAAGAAAACAATACGGCTGATTGGAAAGGGGGCTTATTCGGTGAAATCCGATGAGACTAAACATGAAACCGGGATGCTGAAGCTTGATGCATCGAAAGCGAAGAAGGAGCTTGGATGGAAGCCGGTCCTCGGAATAGACGAATCGCTGCGGTGGACCCTCGAATGGTATAAATCTTTCTACAAGGGCGATGATGTCGTGGATATCACCAATGCCCAGATAGGAAGCTACATGGAGATAGGCGGCTATGGATGAGGCAGAGCTGAGAAAGGAGATACTGGATAAGGTAAGGCAACTGGCTTCGATGAGGAAGCAGGCGCCTTTCATGCCGGGCAAATCCAAGATACCTTATGCAGGGCGCATCTATGATGATGAGGAGATGGTGGCCCTCGTGGACAGCTCCCTGGACTTCTGGCTGACTGCCGGGAGATACGCAGAGCAGTTCGAACGGGAGTTCGCCGGGGTTTTCGGGACCAGGTACTGCTCATTGACTAATTCAGGTTCTTCGGCCAATCTTTTGGCTATTTCAGCGCTGACAGGCAACCTTCTTGGCGATAAAAAACTCAAACCAGGTGACAAGGTTATCACCTGCGCGACCGGTTTCCCCACAACGGTCAATCCGATATTCCAGAATGGGATGATACCTGTTTTTGTGGATGCTGAACTGGGAACATACAACGCTAAACCGGAGGCGATTGAAGAGGCAGCGGAAAAAGGAGCGAACGCAATAATGCTTGCCCACACCCTCGGCAATCCGTTCGATCTGGAGGCCGTTATGCGGATCGCGAAGAAGCATGGGCTTTATGTCATAGAGGACTGCTGCGATGCGGTCGGTGCGACTTTCGATGGAAAACCGGTCGGGACTTTTGGTCATATAGCTACTTCAAGCTTTTATCCATCGCACCATATGAGTTGTTCGAAGAATACCCGGATCCCATACCTCGATTCCGAGAGAAAATGGAAAATGGATACCATAGAAAATATCTATGCCAAGTATTCTACTGCTCCCGGTCTCTTGAGGATATTGGCATTTGATAAAAAAAATAAAGTAAGATGGGTACGTCCATCGTCTATCCTAAGGCATAAACTAGGAAAGAAACGGATGGTAAAATTAATAACCCAGCATGGAAGAGAAGTCGAAGTAACTGAGGACCATAGTGTATTTATTCTTGATCGGAAGACTGCTATGATTAAACCCGCATTTGCAAAAGATATCTTACCCGATGACTATTTAGTAGCAACCAATAATATCCCGAATCCAGATGAGATAACATATCTAGATATCC
>CAILMU010000208.1 GCA_903835325.1 uncultured Microcaldota archaeon
GAGGCGCACGAAAAAAAGAGATTTGAAAAATCAGTTGGCGCTTCCGAGCGCGATTTGGTATCTTTATCGATCGCCGTTCACGCGCCTTACTCTTGCTCGAAGGAGCTCCTCATCAAAGCCAAAGAGGCCGCCGACAAGACCGGCCTGAAGTTCCAGATGCATGCGAGCGAGACCCGGACCGAGATTTTCGATTGTTTAAAGGAGCGCGGGAAATACCCTATAGAATATCTGGAAGATATCGGATTCCTAGGCCAGGACTGCATACTCGCGCATGCCGGCTGGCTGACGAAGCGGGAGATAGCGCTAATCGGGAAAAGGAAGGCATCCGTCGCGAGCTGCCCTATCAGCAACCTGAAGCTGGCCACCGGCGGAATCAGCCAGATAACAGAGCTCGCCGAAGCAGGCGCAAACGTCGCTCTCGGGACCGACAGCGCAGCGAGCAACAACTGCCTAGACATGTTCCAAACCATGAAGATGGCTTCCCTCATGCAGAAGCACCATTACTGGAAGGCTGATATCCTATCCACCCAAAAAACATTCGATTTCGCCACAAAAAACGGCGCAAGCGCTCTCGGATTCGACAGCGGAACCATCGAGCCCGGAAAGCTCGCCGACATAATACTCCTGGAACGGCTGCCGAACATGGTCCCGCAGCATGACCTGCTCTCCAACCTCGTCTTCTCAGCGGGTGCGCAGAACGTCACCGACAGCATCATAAACGGAGTTGTGGCGATGCGCGAGCGCAGAATCCTAACCCTGGATGAGGCCCGCGTCATGGAGCAGGCCGAGAAATCTGCGCAAGATATAAAAACCAGATGACGAAGGAAAATCCCTAACAATCCTGCTGCTTGTGCATGGGCAAAACGCGATTCCACGGCGTCAGTCCCTCGGAAGGCGCGCCGGGACTTTACACATAGTCTTTTAAATGTTTTTATAAGTAAATAATAGATACGTTTTAAAGACTAACTACGAGTTTTGGTGGAATTTTATGGAATCAACAGCTACTAAATGCCCTGAATGCAAGAGCAAGCGCCTTGTGCGTGATTACGAGAAAGGCGAATTGCTCTGCGCAAGCTGCGGACTGATAATCGCGGAGAACATCCAGGACCTCGGTCCTGAGTGGCGCGCCTTCGATGCCGAGCAGAAGGAGAAGAAGGCCCGCGGCGGAGCGCCGATCAAGTTCATGAGGCCGAACAAAGGCCTTGTCACCGAGATCGACCAGTACAACCGCGACATCCGCGGCGGGAAGATAAGCCCGAAGAAGCAGGCGCAATTGTACCGCATGAGGAAATGGCACAAGAGGGTCTCCATCGCGACCTCCATGGAGAGGAACCTGGTGATCGCTCTTGCCGAACTCGACCGTGTCGCATCAGCGCTCGGGCTTCCGGAGAACATCAAGGAGAGCGCAGCGCTCCTCTATAGGAGGGCTGTGAAAGAGGAGCTCATCCGCGGAAGATTGATCGAGAGCGTCGTCGCTGCGGTCGTCTACGGCATCTGCAGGATACAAGGCATACCGAGGACCCTGGACGAGATAGCGCGCGCATCCGGTATCGAGAAGAAGGAGATCGGACGTGCGTACAGGTTCCTGAAAGCCGAGCTGGATATCGATGTCCCGCTCACGGATCCGGCGCAGTATGTCCCGAAATTCGCGGCGGCTCTCAGGCTCGGGGGCGATGTCCAGGACGATGCTGTGAAGCTGATACGGAAAGCGCTCAAGAAGGGATTGATATCCGGCAGAGGCCCGACAGGAGTCGCCGCTGCGGCGCTTTACATAACAAGCGCGATGCACGGGGAGAAGAAGACCCAGAAAGAGGTCGCGGATGTGGCCGGCGTGACGGAAGTCACGATAAGGAACAGGTACCGCGAGCTCAAGAAGGAGCTGGGCCTGAAGATCAACCTCTAGAAAGCGGGATTCTTTTTTCTCTTTATTTCTATTTTCTCTTTTCTTAATCCAAATTCTTTTTTTTGATCAGATTGTGATTATTCCTCATTGGGTTTGACCCCTAGGTCTGTCGAACAATCATCATCTCGGAGTAATCGGGCTTGGTTTGTTTTTAAAAGGGCTTAGGTGCTAAAAAAAGAAAATCCGATGATGAAAATGCAATACCTATGAGGCGGCTCTACGAGCTGCCGATGATTAAGATCTTGAGTTCTGACGGTGTATTCTGAACAAAACTTGCTCCGGGCTTTAAATATACCAAAAAACAGGGCAAGATGGGTTCAGTATGCAAATCGAAGATGATGCATTGGCCGGAGTGATCCGGCAAACGAAAGCGATCCTGGATAAAGGAGACATCCTCCCGGAGAACACAAAAGCCATCCGGGGATTCCTTGACTTCAAGAGGGCGCGCTCCAGTTATACCCTTCGATTCTATATCGCCAAGCTGCGGGACCTGTCCAGCTACTGCAATAAGCCATTCTTGAAGATGAGCAAGGAGGATATCAGAGCATTCCTGGATTCGAGGAGGGACAAGAAGCCAAGGACCAGGAACGGATATATCGCCTGTCTGAAGGTATTTTTTCGTTGGCTCCACAAACTCCCCCCTCATCAATTCCCTGATTGTGTGGCATGGCTTGAGAAGGAAAGGACCGAGCCGGTCATCAAATCGCGCCACGAGCTCATATCCAAAGATGAGTTCCGGGCCATGCTTCTCTCCACCAAAGACCCACGGATCCGGGCGTATATGACCATGTCCTTGGAAGGGCTATATAGAAGGAATGAGATCAGGCTGATGAGGATCAAGGACGTGATAATCAAGGATACGCACGCTCTTGCATATTCCTATGAAGCCAAGACGCACAAATCGAATATGAAACCCCTCGTCTTCAGCAAACCCTACCTGGTCGAATGGCTCAACCAGCATCCATTCAGGGATGATCCGGAATCCCCCCTCTTCATCCCTTTAAGACCTCCCAGGAAAAAGTTTCTCGCCCTCAATGTCTTCTATTACTGGCTGAAAGATTGTATCGAGAGGGTCGGAATAGAAAAGAAGATGGGCCCTCATCGCCTCAGGCACTTGAGGGTTACCCTGATGCTTCTTTCAGGAGACGTTCCCAAGGATACGCTGCGAAGCCTGGGCGGATGGACGACCAACCAGATGCTGGATTCGACCTATGCTCATATCGACAAAGAGGATCATATCAAGAAGGTCCTGACATCCTATGGGATCGAACAGGCAGATCCCGCCGCTTCGGATGTGCAAGTGAGAAAATGCATGGTGTGCTCCCATATTGTCTCCGAGCTGGAGGAGTACTGCCCTAATTGTCGGAACGTCCCATCAATCGAGATAGCAGAGAAGGAGCAGGCCAAGCTGCTCCAGCATGAGAAGACCAACGAGGCTGAGGTCAAGGACCTCAAGGAGCGGATGGGAAGACTTGAAACCTACGTCAAGAAGAAGCTCGTCCAGGACATCGTGAGAGGGATGCTGAGAAAAGGAAAATCAAAGAAGTTCTAGTGTGTTTTCCTTCAGGGTGGATGTTTAATTCTTAATTCACTGCTTTCAAAATCACTCATTTTTTTCCTCATCATTTCATCTAAGAAAAATACAGCTTTGGCCTTACCAACACCTTCAGTTCGTTCTTTTACCCAACCAGCTGCAACCATATCATTCAAAATTCTTATAACTTTAGCATAGTTAGGGACATTTCGTCCCTTCTTTTTCAAATCAGAAACCGCCTTCGCAATTACTTTTTTGTCATTTGGAATATAAACCTCTATACTGACTATCCCCTGACCATATTTTCCCGTTGCAGCTTTATTATACTCACGCATACGCAATCTTTCATCTTCGAAATTATCCGCAATTCTCATGGCACCAACGATTTTTTTGTAAATTTCCCAGCCATTCAAAGCATTAGTAGTTGAGAGTAATTTACGCAAAATCAATTGTTCAAGATAGGTTAATGATCGCACATCAAAATGATCTGATGTTTTTTGTTGCGACCGTTGTTTTTCTTCTGTATTTTGCAATTCCTTAATCATTTTTCTCCACTTCTTCTGTCTCTCATGTTTGGTTATGAATGGTTTCGATAAGTTTATTAAGATTGCGTTATAAAACTAATCGAAACCAGTTAAGACCAAATAAAAAGAGGCTATCTTATGCTTGTAGCGGCTCGATTGAAAGGAAATTTGGAAAAGCAAATGA
>CAILMU010000209.1 GCA_903835325.1 uncultured Microcaldota archaeon
GAACGCCTATTTCGAGGAGGACCGGAAAGGCGTGTGCAGGCACAACGCGCTCATCCTGGCGCTATTCTTGCAGGAATTCGGCATCAGGAACTGGCTCCTGAAAGGCACTGTGCTCGGTAGAGGCAGGCACGCGATAAACGCGATGCGCCTGGACAAACAATGGCATGTCGTGGACGCGACGCAGAAGATGTTCGAGCCGGTGAAGATGGACGAGAACCTCGACAATATCGACCTCGAGAAGCTGGACATATTCATCGTGATATCGATAGGCATCTTCCAGACCGACATGATAAAGAACAAATGGGCGATAAAGCAGTCCCACATCATGCCGATAGAATCTAAATAAGGAAATATATTTTTGACTTCAGCTTGAAGGTTCGCTGCACTTTTAAATTTCGCGCGCCCTAAAAATTACTCCAACGAAAGTCGAAAAAGAATGGACTTTGCGAGACCTTCGGTCTCGGCAGTCCAATTTTTCATGATGTTCGACTTATCCATCACTGGCGGCATAGGAAAAATTGGACTTCAGCTTGAAAGCTCGCTCTGCTCGCTTTCAAGTCAGTCCATTTTCGTTAGGAGCACCCTAGACTGGAAACTGGAAAAACCGGGAAAATGGACTTGGGGGGACTCGCACCCCCGGCCTCTCCGATGCGAACGGAGCGCTCTGATCAACTGCAGTTGGGCGAACCCTTCTGCATCTGCTGAGCTACAAGCCCACGGATAATAATCTTCCACTTGTTTGGAATTCTTTATATCTCTTTAAATTTCTCAGGTTGCTGCTCCCTATTAATTCAAACCATTTATTGAAATTTTTTATTCCGCGGACAACCACTGTATCCTTGTGTACATACGCTGGAATTTTCTGTTGTCTCAATATATCTTTAATTTGTTCTCTTAAAACTATGCTCGAACTTGATATAAAAATATATGGATAACGATAATTTTCATCTTTTCTTGCTGATATACACCCATCTGTATCAAAAATTCCTCTTATAATCTTATTGAGTTTATTCTTAGGCAATCCCAATAATTTTTTCGGAATCACTATCCCATCCTTTTTTCCAACCGGAAACCCATTCTCGATAAACCAATCAAAAACTCTTTTAGTTGAGGTTTGTAATATCGTAGTATTGGAAGAATTTCTTCTTATTCTCGGTTTACAATTTACATCAAAAAGTTTTGACAAAATATTGCTCAAATATAATTGATACTCATTTTCCTTTAATGAATTTCCAGTCAATAACGTTACGTATAATACCCGTCTTTCATAAGATGCAAAATATTTTGATAAACATCCATCTCCAATCATGGCTCCAAAAAGTTCTAGCGCTCTATCATCCGATATATCGGGTCTTTTTATTTTAGTCATAAAAATAACCTGTTGGCTACGTATAAAGAAGATCTGGCACACTTAATTTCCGCAGTACGAAAGTATTCATCGTCTATATTCTTTTGCGAAATTCCTGCCATGGGGTTTAATAAATTTGTTAGATTATCGGAACCGATGGCAAAGGGGACATCTCTCAAGAAATCTTTCGATGCGCCGGAATACCACCGCTTGGGCCAAGGCGAATTATTCCGCAACCTCATCCTCGGCAGCCAGGACGGCATCGTGAATGTGCTGGGGATAATCCTCGGTGTCGCGGAATCCACGAACTCGACGCAGCTGGTGCTCCTTGCCGGCTTAGCAGCGACATTCGCCGAGAGCATCAGCATGGCCGCTGTCGCATACACATCCACGCGGGCCGAAGTCGAGCACTACAACGCCGAGCGCATGCGCGAATTATCGGAGATGGACACCGTCCCGGATGTCGAGCGCGAGGAGATACGCGAGATATACCGCGGGCGCGGATTCAGCGGCAAGCTGTTGGAGCAGGTCGTGGACAAGATATGCTCGGATCCCAAGATATGGCTCGATGTCATGATGCGGGACGAGCTCAACCTGGAGAACCCCCAGGCGAACATGTCGGCGTTCAAGCAGGCAGCGCTCGTCGGGTTCAGCGCTATTGTGGGTTCCTTCATCCCGCTCGCCTCATTCTTCTTCCTGCCGGTCAAGGATGCCATGATAGCATCCGTCATCATCGCCTGCGCGGTCCTGTTCTTCATCGGCGCATACACGCGGGCGGCGACGACAGGCAGATGGCTGCGCGGCGGCATCGAGCTCATGGTGATCGGAGGGACGGCGGCGATAGCCGGCTTTCTTGTAGGCGCCCTGTTCAAGGTCCCAATCCAGCCATAGACGAACCATCACCGGAAATGGCATATTTTGCAGCTCCATATTAATAGTTAAAAAAACACCTCTTTTATAAACATTATTCCACATCTATCAATCCGCAAAGACATGTGATCCTGATGGCTTCGTCGAAAGCTCCGCAGAGCGATGGCAGTGGAAACAACCAAGAGAGGGAGTCCACGCCAAAATCAACGCCCAGGCGCAGGTCCGGCCTGGATTTCAACACGACAGCGCTCGGCTACCGGCTCGCGCTCGAGCGGCAGGAACTGAAGTTCAATAAATTGCACAGCGCTTTCGCGCCGCAGGAAGAATCCCCGGCCACCGATACGACAGGGATGTGCGAGATGGGGGCGCTCCTTCTCCAGAAAATGAACCCGACGCATATCGCGCTCATCGGCTCGGCGCTCGATCGGGAAATCTCTCCGGAGAGCCCCTTGACCGAGAGCGACCTCAGGGCTTTCCTCACGATGCACTCCGGCGTGCGCGAACTCAAGATGAGGAATTTCATCTCAGCCGCATGGGCGGAGAATGAATGGCGCAATGAGGTGCAGAACCGCAGGGACGCATACGTCAGCATCTGCTCGATGTGCGACCTGGAGGAGCCGGATGCTGGCAAGAAAAAGGAAGCGCTCGCGCTTATGCTTCCGGAATTGTCCGGCCACCAGAAGGATATCCTGGCCATAGCGCATCGTCCGGATCCGGGCGAACCGACCAAGAATGATCTGCGCAGGATGCAGGACTTCTTTGAGATCAATCCTGAAGAAGCGAGGAATTTCTGGCGCGTCAAGAAAACGGATCTCCTGACCCTCGGAGATATCATCCACAAGGTCCGCTTCTCCAACGACCCGAGATTCACGCAAACGGAAATAGATATGCTCGCAAACATGTGCAGCAAGATCGGCCGCCCGGGAATTGACCCGGCAAACCCATCGCAATTCATCGAGCTGAAAGCGGTCTTCGACGACATATGCCCCGAGGAAGGGCCTGCGCACATATACCAGCCTCTCGTGGTCGGTGCGTGGCTCATGAACAAGGACATCGATCTCAGCCCCGTCTCGCTCCGCGATTCCGCACGCAGGGAGGAGGAGTTCCACACGCTCATGGTGTTCCTCGGCATCGAACAATGGAAATCCGCCGGCAGGCTGGATGCGAGCACGATAGTGAGCGAACCTGCGAATTACCGGGCCCTGAACAGCAAAATGAACGAGGACAACGCATCCTCGGCCACGATCACATATCCTGACGGATCAACCGGCCGCATCGATTCGGTCTTCGACGGTGTCGGAGGCTACGCTTACGGGTCGGTCGCCAGCGGACTCGCCAAGGGCATCTTCGAAATCTACGCGCTCGCCGGATGGTTCGGCGGCCCCGAGGATCTCCGGCGCCTGTTATCAACGATCGACATCTCCATAGTGATGGCCCAGATATCCAGCGGCGACAACTACAACATGAGCGCGAAGTACGAGCCCAGCAGGAAATACCTGAGGACCAGCCAGATGAGCATGGGCACGACAGCGACCGTCTCGTTGCAGAAAGGCAGGCTGATATGGGTCGCGCATGCAGGAGACAGCGACTGCAAGATAGCGAACCTGGAAAACGAGGAGCCCCAGATGATTTTCGGGACGCTCACGCACTCGAAGATAGCCGGCCTCACGCTGATAGCCGAGACCGAAATCACTCTTCGGGAGATGAAAGAGGCGCTCCCCGGCGGCCCTGCGGGCTTCGATAGCCTGCCGATACGTCAGATGCTCGAAATGATATCGACCGCGGAGAAGGCGGCCGAGGAGCGTGTCAAAAGCAACTCCATGGGTTACGGCGTCACGAACTACGTATCGTCGTTCCTCGGCGGTTCGGCCCATTTCATGCACATCAACAACAGCACGAGGAATTATCTGCCCATCTTCATCCAGAACCCGGGCAAGACGATGCTCGCGATGGCATCCGACGGTTTGTGGGACAACATCTGCGAGAAGGACTGCGCCAACATCATGAAATCATCCAGCCTCGATTCGACGCTCGCCCGCGCCAAGCTCATGGAGATAGCACGCGCCCATTCTATCGAATACAAGCATATCAGCTCGTTTCCCGCCGCGGCGGAACTCGTCAAGCATCTAGACGACGGCAATGTCGCGATAGCTCCTATAGACCGAAGCCTCATCCTTTCCTTGAAACCAGAGGCCGAGATCCAGTTCACCGAGAAAGCCGGGAAGGATTCCAGGGTGTTCATCGTGGAGATAGGCGAAGACGGCAAGGCGGGCCTGAAGCAGAAGCTTTTCTATCTTCTTTCCAATTTCGAGATGAGGGCCGGGAAAGACGACGACCGGACCGTGAACTGCCGCAGGCTGGATGAAGGTTTTGGAGCCAAAGGATGATGCAATTGATGAACGAAAAGGGCGGAAAAGCAAGCAATGGTTTTAATTCCACTTTTTTTTACTTAAGCAAACATTTAAATAAACTTCTCACTAAATTATGCAATAACACACATATTACTATAGACTATAGATGATGTATTGAGGTGGTATGATTGGCGGCTCAGGCAAAGAATCTCAGATGGAAAGAAGATTTACAGACGATTACTAAGAAGATAGGTACTTCGATAGGGCGCTCGAGCTTCGAGCATCTCCCGCAGGTCATGATAGACAGCATCCGCCAGATAGCTTCCGGCATCGAGGCCGGGATAGAATCTGAGACTGAACGCAAAGGCGCTGAGAACCGCAAGGCTCTGGATGCCAGGGCCGAAGAAATATCCACCAAGCTCACCGAGAGGTTCGATTCGAATAGAAAATCGCACGACGAAGAGCTCGACCGCAGGTTCTCCACATTGAAAGGCCAGGTTGAACGGAAACTGGAAGAGAACAGCGCCAAGCTCGCCGAAGGGAACCGGCAAGTTCAGCAGTCAAGGGATGCAGCGACAGGCGCCCACACCTCGGCACAGGCCGCTGATCTATCGAACAAGGAAGCGCGTTCTACCGCAAAGGCCATGAATGAGAAGGCCACGCAGTTGGAAGCGTCTTTTTCCGAATACACGAGCGGGCTGAACACCCTCAAGGTCAAGAATGAAGACGGCGAGGAGCTCACCGGCATGGACGCCTTCAAGGTGATTGTCTCCAAACTGAAGGGCTCCATGAACAAGATGGCAAAGATCGATACGATATACTCCGCGATGGCGCCGCTATTCAAGGCATGGACCGAAGGCATCGAAGTCAAGACGCCGGAAGGCAATAAGAGCATGACCCTGGTGCAGGCCATGAACTACCTGGTCAGGGCATACGCCGATGCGGTTGTCAAGATGGAAAGGGCGGCCGCTGATGCGAAATCAGCTGAAGGCATCGCCCGCGACATGCTGAACAAGCACACCGAGAAGATGCACGAATTGAACAACAGGATAGAAAACCTCGCATCGGTCCAGCCCGCGGCCGGAGCTGCAAGCGCAGGAGCAGGTGCAACATCCGTCCCAGCTGTTTCGCCTTCGGCCAAACAAGCAGCGCCCCAAGAATCCGAAGCAGCCGCAGTGGTTCCGGGTGTCCCGGATCTCGCCACGGAGCTCGAAGCAATCACGATATCAAAATCCAGACGCACGCTTTCGCCGCCTTTCTCGGCGCCTCCTGCACCGAACCCGGAGCCCGAGAGATTGCCCCTGCCGAGCCCGGTCCCGGTCATTTGCCCTGTCAATGAGAGGGTATCAAAGAGCAAGACCCAAGACATCCCGTCGCTGGCCCCGGTTTCGGAGCCGCCGAAGACGGCAGAGCAGGTTGCACTCGAGGAAGAGCCGACGAAGCAGTCTGCAGAGACATCGCTCTCCATCGCAGAGAGCCTCTCCAAAAGGTTCAGCGCAACAGAAGCGATGGTCAGCGAGATACTGTCCCGCATGAAACCCAAGATCGATTCCGCATATGACGAAGCGGCAGAAGGGCTCGAATCCGACCTCAAGGAGCCCAGTTTCAAATTGCAGGGCGCGATAGACGGCACGCAGCTCGAGGCGAGGGCGGTCTCAGCCTTCGAAAGGCTCGACTCGCACCTGCGCACGCTCTCGATACTCCTGGACAGCGACGAGCTCCAGGAGGAGATGAAGAGGGCGAGCTACGACCTCACGGGAACGACCCTGGAGACCAGGCTCGACAATTCATTCGGCAATTACACGAAAAAGGCAAAGCGCCTTTGGGACGACAACAGCTTCCGGTCCGAGCCGCCGTCCATGACTGCGATGAAGACGCTGATAGATGAGGTTTCAAAACCTCAAGGAGGGGATTCCTAATGGCAAACGATCCAAAAAGACTGAGCACAGAGGAGCTTGCTAAGCAGGCGCAGAAAATCAAGCGCACAACCGACACGATAGATGTACTTGAAGGCAAACCGGCTATCGCCGCGCGATTCGTGAAATCATTGTACGAGCCCCTGAAGGAGACGGTGAAAGAAACCGCGAAGCAGATATTCACAGATGCGAAATTCATGGACACGCTCGCGTTGGCGGTCGCCAAGCGCATCACCACCAACGGAGAGGCGCTCAAGACTCTCCTCGAGAACCCGGACATGTTTGACAAGGTAGTGAAGGGTGTCTCGGATACGCTGCAACCTGATATGGAAAGCGTGATAAAAGAGGAGATGAAAAAGCTCAAGACCCCGACAGCAGACGATGTCGCGGCCAAGCTCGTCGATACGGTCGCCGACAAGATAGTCAACCCCGTCGCTCTCCAGCTGAAACCGACATTCGACGAGCTCGCGAAATCGCATATCGCGAGCGGCATGGCGATATCGCCTCTCTCATCCCGCAAGGGATTGTCACCGGATGAAATCCCGCCGGAGATATTGAGCGCGAGACTCTCCCCGCACGCCGGGCTCTCGCCGGAACAGGCCGCCGTCCTCGACATGTTAGCGAGGAACCCCGCCGCATTCGAGCTCATCGTGAGGAATTACCCCCGGCTGAAAGCCACGTGCGAAGAGATAGCGAACGCCGAGATAATGGCGGTGCTTCTTTCCGACGACAGCCAGGAGAAGATGTTCGACCTCCTGCACCAGGATCCGGAGACGACGCTCAAAGCGCTTGTCTCTCTAACAAGGCTCACTACCGCAGATTTGAAGGACAGCCTGGCCAAGGTCGCGCAGAACGACTCGGGCTTCAACCTGCTGAAAACGAACGAATTCGACAATATGCTCAACGAAGCTGCCGAACGCATCCCCGCTCTTCTCTCGGCCTGCATGGTCAGGCAGACCGCGATAGTCCTCAACGACACGGACGAGGCGAGGGTGAAAAAGAGGCTCAGCGAGCTCGGCTCTATATATAATCAAGGGGTCCTGAGCTCCCTGGATTCGATAGCAAGCGCAAAGACCACTGATAAGGAGCTTTCGAGCGCGCTCGCATGCGTATTCCCGAGGCCTTCTGACATGGATTCCGCGCTTAAAGGCGTGCGGGTCTATGCGGATGCACAGCTCAACACGGTCCTCGACTCCCAGTTCGTCGACGCGATCAAGAGCAACAACCAAGAGGAGGAGCTCTACTCGCTCGTATCCTTCGCCCCCGGCTATCTGCTAGGCAGGCTCAGGAACTGCGTGCGCGATTATTCCTATCTCGAGACCGTCGCGGGAAAGAATCTCGGAACGAGCGAGGTGTTCAGAAGCGACTTCAAGCAAGCCTACCAGAATGTGCTGCTCCGCCATATCGGCAGGACGCTCCAGGACAGCGTGGAAAAAAGCATTGACCCTCATGAGAGCATGGAAGCCCTGAAGGCCGAAGGCCATGATACCGTCTTGGCGCTCATGGCGATAGCGAACGACACCGTGCTTAGCACGCCCGAAGTCCGCTCAATGGCCAGGAGCTGCATCATCTCGGACATGATAACATATGAATATTATTTCAACGCGGTCGCCGCAAGCCACCTCAAGCAGATGAATATCATCTATCCTTCCCAGATAGACAATGACGAGAACCTCCTGCTTGAGCTCTACGGAGCCATCTCAAGGATGCCTGAAGAGGAATTCAGGAAGGTCGTGCTCTCTTCGTTCGGCGTGTCAAACCAGGAAAGCGAGAAGAAAGCCAAAGAAGCCATGGTCTATCAATACTCCCACGAGGTCCGCAGGAGGGTGTTCAATGCCCTGGTGCTGCCGAGCGAAGGCGCGGCTCGCGCCGAGATAGACAAGTTGGGCCCTGAGCACAAGCAGATGGTCCGCAACTCGCTCGAAACGCTCCGCAGCTCCGTGAAAGCCGCGGATGAATTCGACGATGAGAAGAAATACGGCACGTACGAGGCGAGAATCGCCATCATGAGGCGCGCATCATCGCTGCTCTATCCTAAGGATTCGGCCGAGCTTGTCGCAGCCGCGCTCACGCTGGATGCGGCGAAATCTGCGATAGGGATAGACGACGAGCTCGACCATCTCTACGAGGCCGCGCCCGAGACCACGCTCAAGCACCTCTCGTCTTTGCGCGATACGTTCACGCTCAGCGCAGCGCTCGCGACGATCCTGGGGAAGAATGTCCCCAAGGAATATCTCGAGGAAAAAGCCACGATGGTGGAAGGCATGTACGGCTCGCTCATGGTCGCGGAGTCGGTGAGGCTCCTCAGGGAACCTGCATACACGCTCGCGATAAAACAGTTCGAGTTTATACACGGAAAAGAAGCGGTCAAGCAGGCGCTGAAGCATGTGCTCGCCGACGAGGATCTGCGCAACGGAGAACTCTCGAAGCTCCTTCCGTCGCCCGCAGCTGCTGCCGTAGCCGGCCTTTCCTGGAGCGAGCAGAATGCTTCTCCCGTGATAAAAGCCGCTTTGGAAGCGCATTCCGAAGCAGTCGCTAAAGAAAGCGCGCTCATAGCCCGCAGGGCGAAAGACTCCCTCTATGGTTTCAAGGGCAGGGTCAGGGTCGCATCAGCGGTCCTCGACCAGGATGCCGACGACCTGGAGACCATATTCAACGCCAACATGTGGGATACGCTTGCCGACCTTAAGGAATTGCGCGAGGAAAGCATCCTGAGGCGCGACCTCTTCGACCTGATAGGCGCGAGCCCCGAGGATGCCGTCTTGGGCGAATCATCGAAATTCGTCGAAGGCTACTACATGGCGTTCCTGGTGGGCGCAGTCGTGACCGATCTATCAAAAAAGGACAGCCGCAGCCTGGTGAAGCAAAGCTCATCCGAGCACCCGGGCGACCTGCAGGCCGCCTTGAGGCTGGTATCCGCCAACGAGAACGGCCTGATAGAGGACGACCTCGCCAAGCTATACCCGGCCGATTCGCTGGAGGCTGGCCGGGCGTTCATCATAAGAACTGCGCAGATGCATCTGGCTGTGGATGAGATGAAGGCCAAGGCGCTTTCCACAGTCGCCACATCATCCGAACCTGCAAAAGACCTTTCAAGGGTATGCATGCAGAATCCGGATGTGGCGGCGATGGCGCTCCAGGACATCAACGAGCTCACCGCAGAGCAGCTCAACGACAGGATGTCCGAAGCCGCCGGGATGTCTGGAAGGAGATTCTCACCGGAGGTCGTCAAGCTGAAATCAGATGCGCTGAAATCCCTGTACAGCCGCTCTGTCAGGATGCTGGTAGTCCGGGCCCAGGGCCTGAAGGCGCCCAGCGAGAGGCTTGTCTCGATGGAAGCAATCGGCAAGGAGCACACGACTGCGGCAACGCAAGCGGTATCGACCCTGCTCTCGAGCAAGAAATACGTCCAGGAGGACGTTGAAGCATGGGCGGGCCTGAACGGCGCGCAGTTGGACAAATCAAAGGTGAAGGAGTTCACCAACGACGTTTATGAAAAATTGAGAAGCATGAACCAAGGGGGTAGGAAATAATGGCAAGGAAACCTATAATATTGGCACAGAATGGAGTTGCAAAGCCGGCAGCGCAGAAAGCGCCAGAGATAAGATTCATCGATTCGGACAAGACGCCGTTCATGGAACCGCCGAGCCAGCTTCTGGCCGACGCGTCGAAAACGAGCGCCGGCAAACCCGTCGGACAGCTGGTGCTGGACAGGGACAAGACGCCGTTCAGGGCTCCGCCGGACTCGCTCCTAGCAGGAGCGGTGAATTCCCGCGGTCCGAACCAGTCAGAAGAGGCTGATATAGATTTCGATAAGACCACTCCAAGGCCCGTACGTGCAGCGCAAGTGGCGCTCAAGGTCCCTTCAGAGGCCAATGACGGGCCGACAGACATGGTGCCCTCCGGCAAACTGGGCGCTCCTATATCGGAGCCTCCGCGCGGCGTGCCGGAAGCGAGGCAATCCTCGCAGAGCGTATCGTTCCCGATAAAACAGGAAGCAGCGCAGAAGAGCGCAGTCTCAGGCGCATCTGTTGCCCAGGAGAAATCCTTCGCGACAGAACCGAGCGTCGTTGTGAAACAAGAGGCGGTCGCTCAAGCTCCGAAAGCTGAGAAAACCCAGAAGAAGATGGATTGGACATCGTTCGTCACATTCTTCGGAGGCGCTGGGTTGGCACCGGCAGCCGCGCTCTACCTGAGCGGCTTCGGCAACAAGTATGCCATCGCAGGGTATGTGGTCTTCGAGGCCATATGCACGGCGTTCTTCTCATATGTGCCTGACAAGGCGAAGTCAGGCGGCGATTCGCAGGGCGGACCTGCCAAGACAGGGCCCGACGGCACTATGATAAGCGGGGGGTCCAGCTGATAATAATTCGGTGATCACATATGAACAACAAATTGAAGCACTCGGAGAAGAATGGGCCGGAATCGAAAGACCGGATGAGGACAGTAGGCATGGTGTGCGGTGTAGCTATCGCTGCCAGTACGCTCGCGATATATCGCTTCCACGATACGAACACAGAGCTCTACAAGAAGCAGATAGACGAGCTCAGGCAGACCGTCACAAGCGAGAAGGACCGCGCTGACAAGGCTGAAAAAGAGCTCAAGGAAACGAAATACACCCCCGGAAACGGCAAGTGCGAGTTCGCAAGGGGCGAGCCGCAGGGCAAATGGGCGATGGTCAAGGACAAGGACGGCAAAGACGTGATCCTCACCAGGAAAAATGCAGACGGCAAAGACGAGAATGTCCGCTCGGATTGCGGCTTTGTAGGGGATGGGATATACCAGAGCCAGAAAAGCAACGAAGGCGACAAAGCCAGCCTGAGCTACAGCGAGATAGACCGGCTCTGCAACGAGAGCGAGAAGCCGGAGAAGCCCCGCTTCGATTTCGTCGATGCGCCAGAATTCGGCACAAAGCCGATCCGCGTAAGGACAGTCGCGGCCGTGATATTCACCAAGGACGACAAGGTGAAGAACAGCACTAATGCTCTCGGCGAAGACGGCGTTCGCGACACGTACAAGCCGAACGGCGACGACCGAACTATAGAGACCGCGCGCTACACGCACGAGATATGGTGCCCGAACATGTGGGGCGGCAAGAGGAAGGAGACCGCGAAAGTCGAAACCCCCAAGGCCGACACTCCGAAGACCGAGGTCGAAACCAAGGTGCCTGAAGAGGCTGAACCGATAAAACCAAAATGCAAGGCCGAAAACGTCGTGACCAACACCGCCCGCGGCCAGCTGGCCATGCAGATGCAGGGCAATTTCGACAAAGAGCTCGACAATGGCCCGGTCGAACTTTCAGTATCCGTGAACGTCAGCCCGACAGGAAGCGCGAACAGCTCGGGTTCTGTCAGCGCCAACGGCGTCGTGACCTCTTTCCCTGTGAACTTCAACGGCGTAAAATTCACTCCACCGGGAGATGTGTCCTATCCGTGCATAGTGCCTGTCACAGCCACGTTGCGCAAGCAAAAATGAGCCTTTTTTCATTTTTTCCATATTTTCTTGCCTTTTCCCGGCCTTACACCGGGGCCGGCAATCTCTTTTTAAATCCTTTCATACACAATTATATATATTCATAAACAACTGCCTCCCCTGGCCTGGGGAAGCTAAAAAGGTAATGATTATGGCGAACCCGACAATACAGACACAGGAAAAATCCTCCACAAGGAAATTGGCAGCCGCTTTGGCAGTGGTAGGGGCGGTAGCGGCATCCGGCGCATTGTGTGTCAACACATCTTTCAGCACAAAGGCTCCCAAGAACGAGTGCCGCTGCAAAGAACCAGATACCCTGGTTGTCGAAACCCCGAAATCAGCATTCATCAAGAACGACGGCAAATGCGACTGGAAGAACAACGAGACGGGCGATGATTGCGACAGCATCACCATCGGCGACCGTGTCGTCACCAAGGGCATAGAGGATGTGAATGATCCCCACAACGACAAATACGACAAGGGCGAAGTCGACCTGACCTGCGAGAAGATGCTCAAGGGCGAGATAAAAAACCTGCCGTTCCCAAGGGTCGAGATAGTCGATGTCCCTGCCCTGGATGGGGAAGGGAAAGCCCATCCGCAGCACAACATCGCCGAAGTCCAGTGGAGAAGGATACTCCCGGGCGACCCGCTCAGGGATGAAAAAGACGCCCTCGGGCGCAAAGGTGTCAAGATACTCTACAACAAGGACGCCACCAACCAGGGTGTCGGTTCCATGAAATACACGATTTTGCTCGATTGCGGAGACCAGGTGCCTGTCTATGTGAAGCCGGAAGGCCCGTTGCACTGCGATTTCTCGGGTGCGCAGGCGAACACCGCCTCGTACGAGCATATCCGCGGTTATATGGGTTTCGCTGCGGGCGTGGTAAAGGGCAACAGGTCCGCGATCGTGGCACAGACCGGGGAGCCTGAGAGCCTGGATGTCAGGATATCCGGGACAGTTCTCGCAAACGGCACATTCTCCCCGTCAAGCGTCATGGCGACTGGGTCGAACGCTTCAACCGGCGCTGACAAATCCGTCGAGCTCATAAGCATCCTCAGGGGCACCCTGACCAGGTTTTTCGAGCCTCCGGACAAAGAATGCATCTACACGTTCCCGACCATCGGGATACGCGATTTCACGAAGCCGAAACCTGCTGAAACTAACGCCACCACCCCGGCTGAAGCCAATTCGAGCAAATGATTCGCTCCCTTCAGCATAAAGGGCAGGCGCGGCCTTCAGGCATAATCCATTTATTCTCTTTCTTCGAACTTCCTTTATGCCGATCCACATCATATTCGATATCGACGATACCCTATACCCCTCCAGCGAATTCGCTTCCCAGGCGCGCAGGAACGCGGTGAACGCGATGATAACGATGGGCCTGGATGCGGATCCGGACCAGCTGCTTGCGGAGCTGGGAGGCATCATCCGCAGGAAAGGGTCGAATTACGAGCACCATTTCGATGACCTTTGCCGCAAACGGGGGATCAGGGAGCCGTCCAGGTTCGTCTCTGCCGCAATCGCCTCCTACCACGACACCAAGACCTCCATCCAGCCCTTTCCGACAGTGCCACTTACGTTGCTGCGCCTCAAAGAGGCCGGTTTCCGCCTCCATATAGCAACCAACGGCATCGCCGTGAAGCAGTGGGACAAGCTCATCAGGCTCAGGATACCCCTCTATTTCGACAACGTCTTCGTCTCAGGAGAGATGGGCCGGGAGAAGGACACGGGGTTCTTCCGCTCGGTTTTGAAGACCCTGAAAGCCAAACCAAAGGATTGCGTCATGGTCGGGGACAGGGAGGATACAGACATCCTGCCGGCCAAATCCGCCGGTATCCGGACCATAAGGGTAATGGGAGGTAAACACGGAAAAGGGGGTAAAATAGCCTCCAAAGCCGATATATCGATCCCAGACATCAGCGCCCTCCCAAGCGCCCTGCGCGCTCTGGAACTCTTTTAATACCTCCAGCACAAACCCAATCCATGGTCGGTTCATCAAGATTCCTATTATTATTGGGCATATTCGTGGCTCTCGCTATGGTTTATGCCGGTTGCAGCTCTAACACGAAAGGAGGCAGCTGCAACGACAACGCCAACTGCTATGATTATCAATACTGCAATGCATCCGGGCACAACTGCGCCACGCTTCCAGGCTATTGCACAGCTAATTCTGAATGCAACGACAGCCTGCTCAGCTGCGACTCGGCGAAAACGCATAAATGCATCTTCTCAACCGGCAGGTGCAGGACGAATGCCAACTGCGATATATGGCAGGTATGCGATTCAACCAACTATTGCAGGGCAGCGCCCGGATACTGCGATTCGGACAGCGTGTGCGAACCCACGTACGAGTTCTGCAACCCGGCCACGAACAAGTGCAGCCCGGCTCCGGGCTATTGCACAAGCGACACCGACTGCGACTCGTGGAAGAAATGCGATGTCGTGAGCAAACGGTGCTACCTGATAGCCGGGCGCTGCGACCTGGACGGGGACTGCGAGAACTGGCAGAACTGCGACGTGAAGGCCCACAGGTGCGTCGCGAAATCCGGCTACTGCGTGAACGACGACAACTGCGACACCAGCTGGTCGAAATGCGACATGACGCTCAAGAAATGCGTGGCGAGGCAGGGTTTCTGCGCAGCCGACAACGAATGCAACGACTGGGAGTTCTGCTCCTCGGGCTCGCACAGGTGCACGCCCCTGAAAGACAGGTGCAGCACTTTCGCGGACTGCGGTTCATGGCAGTTCTGCGACACGGACCATTACTGCAAGCACCAGTCAGGCTACTGCGACGAGGACAAGAACTGCGTGACCGGCGAGGTATGCAACCAGAACAATCATCTTTGCCAGTGATTAGCCTGCAGGCGATAACTGCTATATTTTTATTTACTTTTCAACACACCTCACTCCTGGCGGAATAATGGCAAATTCGGAGAGGCATGCTGAGATGAAGATATCCGAGCGCCGCAGCTTGTTTCTGAAAAAAGACGAACTTATTTTCGATTTCAAATTCAGGAAAAAAGCCAAAGCGCTGGTCGAGAACCTGCTGAAGCACCTTGAAAAAGGCGATGGCGGCCCGGTCCGCGTTTCTGATATATTCCAGTTCTTCAGGTCCCTCTTCGAGCAGGATATGTTCGTCCCTAAGCACGCATACCCTTCCTGGGCAGTCTCACCCTGCCTTGCTTTCGAATGTCCATCCGCGCTGTATCCCTGCGGCCCTCCGTCTGGAAATGGCAAGGCGGGCGCGGCAGGGCTGATTGCAGATGTATACAAAAGCCTGGCGCTGGATGAAAGGGACGCTATCAGGCCGGCCAGATCCCAGATACAAACGATTATCGACGGATGGTCAGCCAAATACCAGGATATCGTTTCGATGATCGAACGCGTCTCATACATAGGATTCATCCATCACCCGGAGAATTTCTATGGCATGCCTCGGGAAGAGCAGCTACATATGGAAGGCGCCAGCCTGGAGGATGTTTTCAATCTCGTTGGCTCTCAACCCGGGTACGAAGCTCTTCGGTACGTTGTCTATCATGAAAGATGCAAGCATGTCATTCCGCCCGATTGGGGAGCGATACGAATAGCGACCCAATCTGATTGCCGATCAGGCAAAGACAATAGCTACCCAAACAGCTCCACAATCATTTCATCAGCCGGCTCGCTCATAGATTTCAAGGTCCTCATCCCCCACGGGTCGGTCCCAGGTGCATTCTTCGAAACCGCGACAATAATCAAAGATGGTATCGCACAGCACGCCATCGGCACTCTCTATTCAGGTGAAGAATATGCCATTGCATCAAAAATCAGCCTGTTCAGGATGCAATATTTGACATAGAAGCCCGAAGCTGAGTGCTCCCTGAGCGATTTATTATTTCTGCGTTTGAAATAGGTGCATGCCATCTTTCCCAAGAATCCGTTTCGGCCCTGCAGGCATCCCAATCCAATGCGAGGGTTCCAGCACTCTCGAGGGGGTCCGCTGCTGCAAGGAGCTAGGCCTCAGCGCCATGGAGATGGAGTTCGTCCAGGGGGTCAGGATGAAGGAGGACGCGGCAATCGAGGTAGGAAAGGCAGCGAAAGAGTTCGACATCTCGATTTCTTCGCACGCCCCGTATTTCGTCAATCTCTGCACGGATGACTCGCTCAAGCTCGCGAATTCCAAAAAGCACATCATCGGTTCGGCCCGCATCACCGCGCTTGCCGGAGGCAACATAACGGTTTTCCACCCCGGATTCTACCAAAAACTCACTCCCAAAGAAGCGTTCGATGCGGCAAAAACCAACCTGAAAGCGATCGAATCGGAACTCAAAACCCGGAACATCAAGATACGCCTCGGAGCCGAGACCGTAGGGAAGAAGAGCGCATTCGGGGGCCTTGACGAGAATATAAAGCTCGCCCAGGAGCTCGACATGGTCGTCCCTGTTCCGGATTTCGCGCATCTGCACGCAAGAGGGGACCAGAGGCTGAAGACCGAAGATGATTACCGCGCCGTCTTCGACAAGCTGGAGCGCGAACTCTCCGGCATTGATTACATCAGGCATTTCCACTGCCATTTCTCAGAGATAAACTATTCGGACAAGGGGGAACTCAACCATTTCGCACTCGGGACAAATAACGAGCCCCCAATCAAACCGTTCATGAAGCTTTTAGCGGAAAACGGCTACTCCGGGACAGTCATCTGCGAGACCCCGAGGCTCGATTACGACTCGCTGATGATGAAAGACGAATACGAACGCGCGTTATCGAAAAAGAAGTGAACAAACGAAGCGAACAGAACACGAAAAAGGAATGAACGAAGCGGACAGAAGACGAAAGCGAACGAACGAAACGGACTGATGATGAAAAAGAAGTGAAACCGGATGGAGCTCCTCATAGATTATCTGGAAGATGCTGCTACCTACATCCGGGAGCGCAAGGTCCAATTGAGGAAGTTCGATACGCAGTACCGCAAGACGTTCGACGAGGACATCAAGAAGGAGATGCACGCGCTCGAAACGGAGATGATGAAGAAGCGCAAGGAGGTGACATACGAGCTCCTCCTCAACCTGGACGAGTTCCAGAGCCTGAAACGGTACTTCCCGGAGCTCTTCGAAGCGTTCCTGGAGGATCCGGATATCGGGGAGGTCCTCGCCAAGAAATCCTGGCTCCTCGAGCGGCCTAACCTTCCGCCGAAGATGGCTGCAGACAAGCTTGGCCAGATACAGAAATGGCGGGAGAGGCTCAAGGACGTGGGCATCCACCTGAAGGGCAAGGGCGGCCTGATAGATACGGGTCCGCTTCTGGAGCGGTATCCGTTCCTTGAAGGGTATGTCTCGGGGAAGATGACCCGGGACGATATAGACCTCGCGATAAAGAAGCTGGACCAGTCCCTCATCCGGGAAGGATGGCTCGTCCTCATCAGCGACGAGCTGATAGAGATCCCGGCAAAGAAGTTCATGACGGAGGCCCTCAAATATTCCTACGAGGAGACCAAAGCCAGAACCGATATGGAGAAGGCGCGCGGCCGGGGGACCACCGCGGAGGTGGGCGCCCTGCGCCGCCTGGAAAAAGCCCAGAAGAGGAGGGCGCATTACGAGAACATACTCTCCCAGCTCCTCCTCGCCAACCCCGGATACCTGCGCAGATTGAAAGCGAGCAAGCAGTGGCTCTCGCGCAAAGGCTCGAACTCGCTCGTGAAATTCGCCTCCACAGTCACCCCCCACATGATAAAGGAGATGTCCTGGCTCAAGGAGATGGAGAGGCGCATCGCGCAGATGGAGAAGAAGTAAGCCCCCGCACGCTCTATGAAATAGCGCCTATCTTGTCCATCATCATCTTTTTCCGGGCCTCGCTGATGCGCTTGTCTTTGCCGAACATGACGGAATAGAAATTCGACAGCAGGCCCTTTGCCCGTTTCGGATCCAGCGAGATCGCTTCCTTCAGCCGGTCGGCCGATCTCGGGTCGTCCATCATCATGAAGCAGATTCCCAAGAAGAAACGGGAGACGGCGTCCTTGGGTTCCAGGAGCGAAGCCTCCTCGAATGAATGGATGGCATCCTCTATCTCGAACATCTCCAGGAACGCCATGCCCTGCGTCCTGAAATACTCTGCTTTCCTGCGTATGGACAATGCTCTTTCGAAGGATTCGTTCGCGGCGTCATAGCTTTTCAGTTTCAGGGACACCACGCCGCGGAGGTACCACAATTCGTCATCATCCTTGGAGCGGATCAGCATCTGGTCGAGCAGTTCGCCAGCCTCCCTATACCTGCCCTTTGCGAGGTATTCGCGCGCCCTCTCGCCTTCTGCCATGTAGTCTCCATCCATGCAAGGTTTTAAGAATGATGCTTCGCAATATTATTATAATATATCGTATAAAGTGGTCTAATGGCATATAAGGAGGCAGAACAAGACGCGGGGCAAATCCGCGCTGGCATGCAAAACGCGCAGGAAGCCGCTGCTCGAGTACAAAGCGCGCAGAAGATGCGCGCGCCAGAACGCAGGGAGCTGCCGAGGATAAGCCTCGAAGCGCACAGCCCTATAAACACGATATCCATCGTAGCCGACCACTCGCGCATCCCGAGCGACGGGTTCTATCCCGAGGCTCATAGGGCGGATCTTTATGCCCGAATCGCAGTGAATGCGCAAAGGTATCTGCCTGAAGGGGTTTCTTCGCTCCATGCACGTTTTCAGGCTGCGCTCGAGCGGCTCTGAAGAAAACGCTCATCTCGCGCAGATAACTATCAAGTGATTCTTATGATAGGTTCAAGGGATTTACGGCGCAATCTGGCGGCCGATAAGGTGAATCTCACCTTCTATCTGGTCAGCCATAAGGAAGGGAAGAAGCTGCTGAAACCAATCAGTGGCTGCGACACCCAGATATCCCTGAAGCTCGTGCGCGCAATCCTCGACGATACCGTGATACCCACCTTCTACGAGACGCTCTCGTTGAACCTGATAGAGCGGGGCATCCCTTCGGGCTCCAAGGTGCAGCTTCGGGCGAAATTCAAACCCACCCACGCCATGCTCGATCCGCAGCTCACAGGGACGAAAGTCCTATGCGAAGTCAATATACGATAGGATGTCCGCAAACTCATTTTTTCGGCGCACGATGCCATGGTGTCTGGAGAAAACATCAGCGACCCACGAGGCGGGCTGGAGACGAGGTAAATCCGCCTCGTGTATGGGTGAGCCTTAGAGGCGCCAAGAAAACCGGGGTCTGAAGAAGACGTGAGATTGCTACTCCATCTCTATCGTTCCTGGCGGCTTGTTCGTGATGTCATACACGACACGCCCGACAGAGCGTATCTCGTTTGTTATCCTTGTCGAAATCTTTTCAAGCGTCTCATGCGGTATATACGAGAAGCTCGCAGTCATGCCATCAAGGCTCCTAACAGCCCTCACGACGATAGTGTATTGGTATGCCCTTTCATCGCCACGGACCCCGACAGTCTTTGAAGGCAGAAGCGCAGCGAAATACTGCCACGGCTTCTCCATCCTTCCGGATAGGCTCGCGGCATCCATCTCCGTCTCCACGATATCGCACGCTTCCTGGACGATTTTCACCTTCTCCTCGCTCACTTCGCCGACTATCCTGACAGCGAGGGCCGGTCCGGGGAAGGGCTGCCTGTTGAATATGGGTTCAGGAAGCCCAAGTTCGCGCCCGACCATCCGCACCTCGTGCTTGTACAATTCGCGGAGCGGTTCGCACAGCTTCAGGTCCATCTTCTCCGGGAGGCCTCCGACATTGTGGTGGCTCTTGATTGTGTCTCTCCCTAGCCCTCCGCTCTCTATCCAGTCCGGGGCGATGGTGCCCTGTATGAGGAAATCAACGCCCTTTCCCTTGGCTTTCTTGGCCTCCTCCTCGAAGATGCGCACGAACAGCTCGCCTATTATCTTCCTCTTCTTCTCCGGGTCGGTCGCCCCCGCAAGGGCATCCAGGAACCGTTTGCGCGCATCCACGACGTTCAGGTCCATCCCGACCGATTCGGCAGCCTTCTTCACCTTGGCTGTCTCGTCCTTGCGCATCAGGCCGTTGTCCACATAGACGACGATGAGCTGCCCCGGGACCGCCTTGTTCGCCAAGGTCGCCGCTACGAAGGAATCCACACCGCCGGATACCGCTGTTATCGCTTTCTTGTCTCGAATCGTCTTCTTGATGTCCTCGAGGGATCCAGCTATGAATTTCTTCGGGTCAAAAGGCATGATTGTCACCATTGAATATTCCTATCATTTGAGGATATGGCATAAAAGGGGTTATGCTAAGGCTGAAATCCGCGCTATCCAATCTTCAGCATCGAACTGTTCAGCAGGTATATCAAGCCCAGCGGTATCGCATAGGACAATATCGTCAGGATGAGGGCGTGGAAGAACCTGATGCTGTGCGCCTTCGAATATGCCTTAGGCGTCACATAGAGCAGCAGGTACGCCAATATGATGATATATGCGATAACAACCAGCGTCCCGAGGCAATAGATGATTCCGAACAGCATCACCAGGGACATGATCGCACGCGACAGGCCTACCAGAGAAGACAGGTAGAACTGGGTGGAGAGCGTCCCTTTCCCGTGCGTCGCTTTCGCGAGGAGATAGACGATGCCTTCTATCACAAGCGTGAAAAGCAGGCTGAGCGGCACGAACAGGGCCGCAGTTGCGCTCGCCGGCCCCATCGCTGAATTCACGGCGGCGTCCACGCTGCCGGCCACCTGCTGCCTGACCGCATCGTACGTATACGCCTGAAGGTATGCCTGGGCGATGAACCCGAACCAGATTATGAGCGCGCAAAGTATGCTGGCAGCGAGGAAAATCAGGAAACCTGCCCGGAAATCGGCTTTCTGTATCCGTTCATTGAAAATCCCATCTATCCCCCTGGGATCGAACAATCCTTTGGCAGCCACATATCCGTCGTTCAGGACAGCAGTCGGCCATACGAAGAAATCAAAGAAATTTTTCGCAGCGCTTTTCAGCTTCTGGTATGCCCTCTCGCCTTCGCTGACGCCTGAGGCATCCGCATCCTTGCTCCCTGTTCGCTTCTGTGGGGTTTTCACAGCTTGCATTCAACCAGCCTAAATTTAAATGATTTGTCCGCCATTCCACCCCATGCGAATAATCGCCGACCTGCATGTGCACAGCAAATACGCCCGGGCGACATCGCCCCAGTGCAACATAGCGGGCCTCTCACAAGGGGCGAAACAGAAAGGCATCGGCATCATGGCGAGCGGCGATTTCACCCACCCTGTTTATTTCGAGGAGGTGAA
>CAILMU010000210.1 GCA_903835325.1 uncultured Microcaldota archaeon
ATCCGGCAATACCTATTATAGCGGATTCTACATTTTGAACACGGCCACCCTGAACTATTTCATAAACAACACTGCGTGCAACAACCCGAAGGACGGTTTCCTGCTGAAAGGGGCCAGCAACATCAGTTTCCAGACGAATGCCGTCTATGGCAATTCCAATGACGGATTCTCGATGAACAACTCGGCCAACAACACATTCAGCGGCAACAACGTCTACAACAACGCCTGGAACGGCTTCTACCTTGAAGGCGGATCCTCCAACAACAGCTTCGTAAGCAACAAAGCATTCAACAACAGCTATGACGGGTTCTTCCTCTACATGTCGAATAATAACAATTTCACAAGCAACAACGCCAGCTACAACCATTACTACGGTTTCCACCTGAACAAGGCCGACTTCAACAGCATCGCTTCGAACAACGCCACCAAGAACGGATACAGCGCAACATACTACCTAAGTCAGTTGTTAAGCGGCTCATGGGAGCAGATGTATTCGAAATCCTTCGATGTCCATTATTCGACTGAACAATTCACGTTCAAGGCAGAAGAGGGAAAAGTCGCTATCCGGGTCAAGCAGAACGGCTCGAAGCAGTTCGCGGCCATCGACCAGGTCAGGCTCGAAGCATGCGGAGCGGTAATCGTCCCGTCCTATGCCCGCTATGTGGACAGCGGGGAAAGCGTTCTCGAGGATATCCTCGCGATAGACAGCAACGTCGCGGTCTCTGCCGGAAAAGAGATCGAGCTCTCCTGGGACATCCCGTCATCCTGCAGCACCGACCCGGTGGTATACCTGACCGCGAACGAGTATATCGCGGGCAAGCCCATCCTCTATCCGTATTCGGATTACCTTCCTTTCATAGCCGGAACAGCTGTCCCGGTGGTGGACGGGAATCTGGATGAGACGGACGGCAAAATCGCACCACAGTACTCGGCGCTATGGACTCCGGATACGGGCCACCCTGTCGGCTACACGTATATCTATCTGGGGGAAGACGCCACGAACGTCTATGTCTCCTTGGATGTCACCTCAGACAACACCAACGATTTCGGCCAGGATTGGGCAGAGATCATATTCCCGACCCAGTCAGGCGAGAAGTCATTCAGGATAGACGCTCTCGATACGAAATACGGCGCATGCGGCTTCGGCCTCACTTCCAAGGTATCGTATAAGCACACAACCTGCGAATTCAGCATCCCGATAAGCGAAATAGGGGCGGTTCCGGACAGCTTCAGGCTGAGGTACTACGGAACTTCGGCTTTCTATCCGTCCGGGCTTTACCTGGAGTACTCGAACAACAACACTGCAACAGGCAACAACCTCTCCGACAACTTCAATGAAGGGGCTTATCTGTATCACTCGAACAATAATACATTGAGCGGCAATATCGCCAACCACAACGGCGCGGTGGGCTTCTATATCTACAGTTCCATCGGAAACACGTTCAGCGCCAATAACGCCACCAACCAAGTCACAGGGAGCGCCACGGGCTTCTTGGTATCGGCGGCAGACAACCGGTTCATGAACAACAACGCTTTCGGCAATACGTATGGATTCGAGCTGTTCTCTGATTCCAACAACAATGTCCTCAGCGGCAATAATGCATCTCTCAACTATTTCGGGATCCGCATCGTCTCTTCCGAGAATGTCACTGCCACGGGCAACTCGATGGATTCGAACACCGGAAACGCGCAATCGTTCGGGCTCAGCCTTTTCGGAGGCTCGGGCAACATTGTCGATGACAATTCTGCCAGGAACAACGCTGTTCACGGTTTCCTGATATATGGTTCGGACAACAACAACCTCTCCAGGAACAATGCGAGCGGGAACCAATATGGTTTCTCGGTCAAAGGAGGCTCGGACGGCAACCGCTTCGTCAGCATAAACGGCTCGGGCAACAGCATCGATGGCATCTATGTGGAGGGCAGCAACGGGAATACGATAGACCCATCGACATTCTGCAACAACAATTGGTACGGCCTCGTCCTCAACGCCTCGAACAATACCCTCGTCAGGGATTCCATGGCATACGGCAACTACCAGGGGTTCTACATCATCGGCTCCAATAGCGACAACCTGACCAACAACACCGCGACGGGTTATCCATCCTCGAATGACGGATTCATCATCGATACCAGCAGCAACCTGCTATTCAAGGACAACAAGGCCTACAGCAACGGACACGCCGGGTTCGAGACGCATCTCACCACGGGAAGCGTTTTCGACAACACCACCTCCCATGACAACATGTTCGGTTTCGTGATGTGGGACGGCTCTAACAGCGACAGCCTCACGAATGGGAATTTCTACAGCAACAGCGGCATCAACAACGCATCGAGCAGCTTCTGCAACAGCGCAGGCATCTGCGTCGCGCGCTCAAACGCTGTGACACTGAGCAACAATTCGCTCCACGGCAACTGGGCCGAAGGGCTCCAGCTCATCCAG
>CAILMU010000211.1 GCA_903835325.1 uncultured Microcaldota archaeon
GAATTGTTCGCTTCCGTGACCTTGGTTTGGGCTGCTCCGCCAGTGCAACCGAGCAATAAAGACACAGCGATGATGAGCGCTACCAAGCCTTTCATGGTTCCCAACTCGCATCGAACGGTTATAACTTTATTGTTTGTTTTTTGTTTGTTTCTACGTTGCTTTTGCATTGTTTTTAACCAAATCCAAAACCCCATTATCAGCTCTTAATAATATTCGCAGACAGATATCAACGAGAGGGGGAATTTATGTACACGAAACTTTTTGCATCAGCTTTAGCCATAGCCCTGCTGTTTTTCTTTTCAGGAGCCGTTCACGCCTCATATTTCCCGCGCCCCTGGGAGAACCAGACCTGGGTCGCCGCAAACCCTTATATCTGGGATTACGGGCTGGAATACTGGTTCGGCGTATCCCAGCTCCAGAAGACGATAGATGGCATCGGGCTTGATGGATTGGATTACTCCGGTCAACTCTCCATCAACGGGACCGCTGCACAGTCTCTCGCCCGCGCGCAGCAAGCCGCAAAAACCGCATCATATGACTCCCGTTCCTGCTCAGAAGCGCTTGTCGCGGACGACATCCTCATCTCCTTCCCGCTCTCCTCTCCGGTCGGATTCTTGGATGCATTCTCCAGGGTAGAGTCGTGTCTATCCTACCGTTCCGACTGGATAGGCGCACTTGAGCCTTCCCTCGAGACGCTTGAAACCGGCCTTGAAGAATCAAGATCCTCGATGCAGCGCGCCCGCCATTCCTACGAAGGCCTCGAGCAGGCCGGCCTCTGCGACCAGGATTACACGCAGGAAGGGAGCGGGCATTGCGCTAAGATGAAATCGCTGTTCGATTCGATAGACAACAACATAACCGATGGGGCATACGGCGCATACCCGCTGCTCTTGAACTACACCTCCCAGATGCGTTCTGCCCTCCACAGCCCTGTCCCGGACCTTTCGCTTTATCAGAGCTCCATCAAACTCGTCTGGGGGTCCGGCGGCATACTGGAATCATTCGATAATGTCTCCAGCGATGCCGTGGATGCCAAAGCCAGTGCAGAACGCCGTTACCAGGCCGAGGCGAATCTCTCGAAAAAACTGAAGGCCGCCCTCAAAGATAAGCTCGGAAATCTAGACAGCGAGGACATTTTCCTTATCGACCGGGCTCCGGCAAGCAGCCAGGTGCATGCCGGCGGCGCTGTGGATGCGCGATTGAACGATTTGAAGAAACAGGAAAGCGCGCTGGCAGACGCTATCGATGAATCATCCGCTGTCCATGACGCCCGAGGCCAGGGGTATCTCTCGAGCTCCACAAACGCGCTCCTCACCACCAACCAGAAATACGAAGGCTCGTTTAGCCAGGGGGACGCTTTGCTCGATGACGCTCTATCATGCGAATCGCAGGAGAAGCAGGATGCCCTGGACGAACTGGGCCGAAGCGAGGATTTCATGAAATCCGGGAAAGGCGGACCGGATGGCGCTGCGATACTGGTTGAGGCCAATACCGTTTTCGCATCCGCTTCTTCCGGTTCCACAATCGGAAAACGGTATCTCGCTTACTCCAAATCAGCAGAGCTCGCCCGCAAAGCGCGCTCGAGCCAGACCCTTCAGCAAGTAATGGACGCGTCCCGCGATTTATCCAGCCTCAGGGATCTGATTGCCCGGGCAGAAACCGATGGAATCAATGTGGAAACCGAGAAAGGGGACCTCAAGCTGCTCGAAACCATGTCCGGGTCGGATATCAGCTCATATATCGATTCCGACACGGCGACCATCATCGCGAAAGCGCGGGCAAAGTATGACGCTGATATCGGAGCGACGAAGAAACGCCTTCGGGGCGAGCTATCGCTCGCTGGCCCCGGCGCTTCCGATCTTTTTACCGACCTCGATAGATGCGAGAGCGGCATTTTCGACCCGTCCGGTTCCATCATCTATCCGGGTTCAATCGGGAAACTAAAGAAACTCCAATCGGATTACTCCCTGCTTGCCAATACGCTAGATTCGTACATGAGAGACATAGTCGGGAACTCTATGTCAGCGACAGAGTACCCCATCATCGGCACAGTCGAACTCGACCGGCCGGCGAACGTTCTGGTGGATGCCGTGCTTTCGAACAGCCATGAGTTCAGCGCGAAAAATATAACCGCAAGGATATCGCTCGGTTCCTGGAGCGCCAGCCCGGGCATGAAGCTCGATTTCGCATATTCCGATATCATAAGAGGAAAAGGCAACATCACGACCATAAGGATGGAGGACGGCGGCAATACTATCGCATTAGGCCTTCCTGATGTCCAACCGTTCGAGGCCTTGCGGGTCACGCTTGAGAAGAACCTCACAATCGCGCACACATCGAAGCATATCTCTAATGCCGAAGGCATCGGAAACGGAGCGGCCTCGGTGGGCTCTGGCACTGTTTTCAGGCTCGATTGCGATATCCCTTATCTTTCCACGGATTATGATGCGGATTCCGCGACCATCGATGGCGGGCCTCTCGATGCGCCTCTTCAGGCAGGCATCCATAATCTCTCATTGCAGACAGTCATCCAGGATGCATACGCCCAATCGATGACGAATATCGAGGCATTCCCTATCGGCCTGAAAAGCCAGGTCGAGTACGATATCGAGATACTGCCGGTGATGGATTTGGACAGCGCTCTCGTCATGGTCGATATCCTCAATGAATCGAACATCTCCCTGTTCCAGGCCATTTCGGCGACCGGCGAGATGCTCAAAGACAAGCAGAGGGTATCACCGACGCAATATTCCATGCGCATCATGAATCTTCGGAAAGGGATAAAATCGACCATCCGGATAAGCTACCAGATAGACGACACCGGTTCCTATGTGCAGGAACAGATTAGCCAGATGGAGGGGATGAACCTTAGCATTGACGCGCTTTCCCTTCTTGATTCGGCGCGCATCCAGGCTGGCGCTGGCAATTATACCGCCGCATTAGCGTACATCGAGAAAGCACGGGCATTATCCGCAGGGCAGACCGTGCAGGATGCGAAACTGCAGGCGAAATTCGATGTTTACTCCAAGAAAGTGAATATCGAGCTTGCCCTGATAGACTCGATAATCATGGCAGCCAAAGAGGAAAACCTCTCTGGCGACCCTCTCGGAAACGACAGCTATCCCCTTCTAGCCAGGCTGGAAGCGAGGAAATCAGAACTAGGGAAAATCCTCTCCCGAATCCAATCAGGGACGATGAACATGAGCGAAGAAGTCGACCTGCTATCAGGTGTCGATTACAGCTGGCTTCCGAAAGAGATAGCCGCTTTCAGGAAGGACTCGTACTCCCGCTACAACAGCCTCAAGGAACGGTATCTCTCATCCGGAAACTCCACCCTCCCCGGCTCTTTCTCTGATTTCGAGAGCGCCCTCAACCAGCTCGATGCGAGCAATGATCCGGTGTACGCCCCAGCGCTCGCCGGTTCGCTTGCAGCTGCGGATTCGGATGTCATCGCCCAGGAGAGCATGCTCGCTTCCCAGAAAGCCGACAGCTCGGCCGTATTGGACAGGGTGAAGGCCGACCTTGACGCAATAATGAGCAGATATTTCGACGAAGCTACTTCGGCTAAAGGGACTGTCTACGAGAGCATGTTCGACCAGGCGAAAACCGACATCACCAAGAAGCTCAGCGATGCTGAAGCAGCGCTATCCAAGGATCCGCGCATACTCCAGCTGAGGCTGGATGACCTGGACCGCAGCAGGAAATCCATGCTTCTCACGCTGGATTCATTGAGGAACCAGAGCGAGAACCGGTTCGGTATCGTCACTGCGCTGGTGAACCAGAGCGATTTGGACGAGAACACCCGGAAGAACATCACGGATAGGATGTCTGCGGTCCGGAGCATGATCGACTCCGGCCACTTCATCAATTCGCTGCGCGCGCTCGACACCATCTCCAAACAGCTCGATTCGGCGACGAAGAAATCAGACAGCAGCACTCTCCTGCTCGGCTTGAGCGCCGCAGCGGTATTGGCGACGCTTGCCGTATATCTCTTCACGCAACGAAAGGACGATGTGTTCGAGCGCTTATCCGAAATCCGTGTGCCTTTTCTCCAGGCAGAACGGAGGAAGAAATCCCTGCGCAGGCTAGGGAAGACAAAGGAACCCGAGGGCTTCCAGGCAGCATCCGAACCCGAGGAACCGGCCCGACCCTAACCTCTTATAATCTTTATCTTCGAGATGAAAGATATGGCAATCGACTTTGGTAAGATTTTGGGGGCATCCACGATGCTGCTTGTCGTTTCTTTGGTCTTCAATTTGATCATCATCGGCATCCAGGTCGTGATGAACGTTCTCGGCTACGGAGCCGGGGCAGTGGGAGGCTCGACGGTCGCTCTCGCGGCAGGCGGGATTGGCATGATAATAGGTCTCGGGCTATCCGCTATAAGCATAATCGGAAACGCGGCTCTGATAGCGTACTCCGGTTTCAGCGGCGCCAAGAAAGGCCTCGACCTGATAAGCTGCGGCCTGGTCGGGATGCTGATATTCACTGTCGTCGGCATCATAACCGGAGCCATCAACCTTGTCATCGGGATACTCGGCCTGGGGGTCAACGTGCTCTCTAGCGGGAATGCGGTGACAGGCATTTTAGGCGGTGCTGTAGGGGCTGGCATGATGGGCCTCGGCCTGCTATGCGGATTCGGGCTCTTCATCCTGGGGATGATACTGAACTTCATCGTCGGCATCATCGGCGGAGCGATAGGCGGGGCGAAATAAGTTTTTTCCTGCTTCATTTTTTCCTTTTATTTCTTTCTTATATCCCTTTTCCTGAAAACCAGCAGATAGACCATCGCTGCGCTCAATAGAAATACATAAACCGGATAGAACGCAAGTGCGAAGCTCCATTCAACCATCGCGAACAGGTTGACTGTATAGCCTATGAGGAAGATGGCCCACGCCGAGCTGTTCTCCCCCTCAGGTTCGAAATATGATTTTTTTATCGTGGGGACGGCGCCGAGCATGTCTGCCCCGGTTGCGATTATCAGGGCTATCACCGGATTGTTTGTGAGCGCCCATGCGACAATACCTATGAACGCGCCTAGCAGGCATCCTTGGTCCAGCCTTGTCCATCCGCCCTCGCCATTCTTCAATGAAAGCAGGGCTATCAATGATGTGCCGAAGGCATTCCCTATGGCTATCCACCCGCTGTCGATTCCGCCCGAGAACCTGTAGCTCGCTGCTATCACGATAGCCAGCACCGCCCATATCCACCATGTTGCCCGGTTAGGGCGCGTCTTGCGCTCCAGGATTCCTTTGATGTACGGGATGTAGGCGGCAAGCGTGACAAGTCCGGCTATGATGCCTATGCTGGATGTTAAGTCGCTCATCGGATTGAATCAGAATGAATACATGATTAAAACAGATCCCGCGAGAAGGATCTATCATAGGTGAACGGGGATCCGTCCCCTTTCTTTTCCGGGAAAACGAAAACGAATCGATTTTGCATATTCTCCGTACCCCAGCTCTGCCCGACCTTCGGTTCCACATAGAACTGTGCCTTTCCATCTTCAGGCGCAGTGAAATCGAAATAATTTATCATATACAGGCTTTTTATGAGCTCATCAAGCAC
>CAILMU010000212.1 GCA_903835325.1 uncultured Microcaldota archaeon
AGGCGACGCGACGGGCTTCCTGGTCTCCGCTTCATATAACAGTTTCACGAACAACAATGCAATCGGCAACATCTACGGCTTCTACCTTAATAGCGATTCAGACAACAACAATCTGACCAACAACAACGCCTCCCTAAACAGGTACGGCATCCGCATCGTCTCTTCCAACAACGTCAAAGCGATTGGCAACACCCTTAATTCCAACACCGGCGGCGCTGATTCATTCGGGCTCAGCCTCTTCGGCGCAACGAACAATGTGGTCGAGAACAACACCGCGAACAGCAACGGTGTCCACGGCTTCCTCCTGCACGGAGCTACCGGCAGCAACGTCACAGGCAACAATGCCACCCTCAACCAATACGGATTCACGGTCAGAAACGGAGCGAACAGCAACCGCTTCGTAAACGACAACGCCTCTCTCAACAACATCGACGGCATGTATTTCGAGAAATCGAACTCGAATCTGGTGAACCCATCGACATTCTGCAACAACAATTGGTACGGCCTCGTCCTGAACAACTCAAACAGCACGCTGGTGAAGGATTCGACCGCGTGCTCCAACTACCAGGGTTTCTTTATCACCAATTCGAAGAGCGACAACCTCACCAACAACACCGCGACCGGTTCGCCTTCCTCGAATGACGGATTCTTCATCGATACCAGCAGCAACCTGCTCTTCACCGACAACAGGGCCTATAACAACGGCCATGCCGGCTTCGAGACGCATCTCACCACGGGAAGCGTTTTCGACAACAGCACGGCCCACAACAACATGTTCGGTTTCATATTGTGGGACGGCTCGAACGGCGACAGCATCACGAATAGCGATTTCTACAGCAACAGCGGGATCAACAACGCATCAGCCAGCTTCTGCAACAGCGCAGGCATCTGCGTCGCGCGCTCAAACGCTGTGACACTGAGCAACAATTCGCTCCACGGCAACTGGGCCGAAGGGCTCCAGCTCATCCAGTCCGACGGTGTCGTTGTGAACGGAGGAGCGATATTCGGCAACACGCTATACGGCTCCGAAGTGTACTCCACCAACGCCACATTGACTGGCGTCCATTACTACGGCAACGGCAATGACACGCTCGTGAACAACAGCGCTTCCGGCTCGAACACATTGCAGCTCCAGGGCGACATCTACGACAGCCCAGGAGGCTCTTACCTGAACTTCACCAACTTGTCCATGACAGATGGCGTCTCTCCGTCTTCCGCCTATATGATGACCTGGGCGGCCCTGCCAGGGAGCCTGCCAGCAGGCTTTACTAGCTTCAATAACAAATTCATCCAGATGACTCCGCTAGCCGGAACCGTCTCGCTTGATACGGTCGTCTGGAGCTGGACGTCTGCTGAAACCACTGGATACGTGGAATCGCGCCTCCAGATACAGAGGAACAACGGTTCCTGGTATTCTGTGCCCGCTACTCTCAGCACCTCCAGTCATACGCTGACCGCGACCAATATCGCGAGCTTCAGCGTCTTCGCCATCGTGCAGGGTCCACCCGTTTCGATCGGAGGAGGCAGCGAAACAACCGGCGGCAACGCACCGAAGTACATATTCGTGAGCGAGCAGAGCGTCTGCCCGGGCAACCATCTCAAGGTGTACACTACCTCCAGCGACCTGCCTCTTGGGAACGTCACGGTGACGATTTACCTCAACGGCGTATCGGTTGCCGCAAGCGACAGCGATGAGAACGGGACAGCCACATTCACCCTCGACAAGGACGGCCAGTACGCCCTCACAGCGGTCAAGACCGGCTATAACACCCGGAACGACCTCTTCACATACATGCCGTGCCCGCCGCAATGCATCGCAGACAAGGACTGCCCGGCAAACAACCAGTGCCTCGCCGGGAAATGCGTCTTCAAACCGCAATGCGTGAAGGATGCGGACTGCGGGACCGGCAGGCAATGCGTATCCAACAAATGCCAGAACAAACCCGAATGCTCTAGCGACTCGGATTGCGGTGCCGGCAAAGAGTGCAAATCATCAATATGCCAGCCGAAACCAGTCCAGCCGAAGCCTGAATGCGTAGCCGACTCGGATTGCGGTGCCGGCAAGATCTGCTCCGCCGGAACGTGCATGGCCAGGCCCGAGTGCACCAAGGATTCCGACTGCCAGGGCGGCTATGGATGCACGGCATCCAAATGCGTGAAGAAAGCGGTCACCACGACCGCTCAGAACGCGACCGGAGGCCAGAAGCCCGCAACAGGTGCAGGCGCGGCATCAGCAACGACACCCGCTGGCCAGAGCCCGCTCTTCCTCATCCTTGGAGGATTGCTGTTCCTGATAATCCTGGCAGGGGTTGCCTACTGGTTCATAACCAGGGGCAAAGGGCAGAAAGGGGCGAAGAAGTAGATAATACGCGCCCGACCTGATTTTTTCTTTTTTATTTCTTCTATCTCTCAGTGGTTGAACGGATCAAAGAAGGCCGGATTGTTCATGATATCCTCCCGTTTCGCCGGGGGTTTCCTGGTCAATGCGTCATCGATGAGCTGCCTGTCGAAGCCTATTATTATCCTGTGGTTGATGTCGATGACCGGCACCCCTCCCTGCCCGCTCTTCTCCACCATCTCCTTCGCCTTCTCCTTGTCTTTGCCGACATCATAGTCCGCGAATTTCAGCCCTTTGCTGAGAAGATAAGTTTTAGCCATCCCGCAATACTGGCAATCGGGTGTGCTGTAGACAATGATGGCCGGAGCGCTCGTGCCGGCGCCTGTATCCGTGGTGTTCTTTGCACTGCTCTTCGTGTTGTCCATATGAATCGCTTCCTGGTGCTTCTGTCCTTTGCGAAAAAACCAATATAAACACTGGCTGGAGATTCCATTTCATGATAAACCGGCCAAGGATAAGCAGGGAGGAGCTGATAGCGGATGCATTATATCTCATCGTCTCGCTTTTAGTGAGCGCCCTAGCCCTGTACATATTCGACATCCACCAGAGCTTCTACCCGGGGCAGTCGGTCCTGCCCCCGAGCAGGTATGTCTTCAACACAGTCACGCCATTCCTGGTCGGAATCCCGATAGGCGGGATAATCGGATTCTTCATCCTGAAGATAATCTCATTCGCCTTCATGGAGGACGAACTGGCGCACGGGAAGGGGCGAAGCCGGAAGAGAAAATAGGGGGCAGGGCGCGCATGCGCCGATCCAAAACTCCCATCCGTTCGCTTCGCTTTATAATTTCTTTTCAATATTATTTATCGATAACCGACGCGCTATTTTGTTTTGGTGATTCGTATGACGATACTTTTAGCCCCCGGACCGGTGCCTGTCTTGAAGGAGATATCCGATGCCCAGTGCAAGGAGATGATAAGCCACCGCAGCGGAGAGTTCACGAAGCTCTACGGGGACCTTGTCCTCCTTCTCGCAGAGGTTGAGGATGAGGGTCTCGAGGCCCAAGGCGCCCGAACCGGTTATGACATAGGC
>CAILMU010000213.1 GCA_903835325.1 uncultured Microcaldota archaeon
ATTCGTGCTGGAAAGGGGGAAGGTCGTCGAGCAAGGAAAGCACGAAGACCTTCTGGCGAAGCAGGGAGTTTACGCCAAGCTTTGGAGGAAACAGCAGGGTTTTTCGGTAAGCGCCGACGGGGAGAGCGCGGAAGTGACGGCCGAAAGGCTTTCCATGGTGCCCCTGTTCTCCAAGCTCGACATCGAGCTGCTCGAGGATATCGCGTTCAATATGGATTCCGATACTTGCGTGAAAGGCGATATCCTGATTCGGGAAGGCGATTTAGGCGATAAATTCTACGTCGTGGCGCGCGGAAGATTGGAGGTCCTTAAGAAGGCCCCCGACGGGCATCAGGAGAGGGTCGGGGTTCTCGACGACGGCGACTTCTTCGGCGAAATCTCTCTGCTCAAGAACATTCCGAGAACCGCCACCATCAGGGCGCTTTCGAACGTCACCTACCTCACCTTGAAGCGCGACCATTTCGTCAAGCTTGTGGCGCGGGTGCCCGGCATGCACGAAAAGCTTGAGGAGATGATGAGGGCCAGGATGGACGAAAACGCCGCCGTGGAGCAGGGCACCGCGGCGGTCGCGGTAAAAATTTTCGAGGGCGAAGCATGAACAGAACGGACTTAAATGCGGCCTTTCGCGTACCTACTGGATCTGCTGAATCTTAGACCCGCGCATGCGGTCTTGGATTTATGTTGCGGGCAAGGCCGGCACTACATCGAATTATTCAAGCGAGGCTTCAAGAGAATTATCGGACTTGACTACTCGGAGTGTCTTTTGGAGCTAGCCCGAAAAAGAGCGGAAGAAAAAGGCATGCCCCTCTATTTCATCCGAGGAGACGCCAGAAATCCGCCGTTTGAGCCGTGTTCGTTCGACGCGATCATCTGCATAGGAAACTCCTTCGGCTATTTTTCCGATGACCGGGAGGATTTTCTCATGATCGGGCGAATCGCCGATCTCCTGAAAAAGCGCGGCAAGCTCTTTCTGGATTTGAACGACGGTGAGGTATTGCGGAACAGCTTCGAGGCGCGATCGAGCGAATGGCTGGACGAAAAAACCTTGGTGAATCGAGAAAGGGCCCTTGCCCGATCTGGTAAGCGGCTGATCAGCAGGGAAATCATTTATAGCCTGGAGGATGGCCTTATTGCGGATCAAATCTATGCGGAAACGCTCTATTCCGATTCCGACATACGAGGCATGCTTGAGAAGACCGAGTATACGGACATTCACGTGCATCGGGAAGCTTCAGTGATCTCCACCCGCAACGAAGATCTCGGCATGCTCGCCCACCGTATGATAATTACGGCCTCGAAGAATTAAAAATTCGCTGCTTAGTGGCTCTCGGATTGAAAATAAGTGTTTCGATGGTCAGTTCAAGGTAATTTGCCTAGCCATTAAAGCTACTTATCCCAATAATTTCTCAGTGAGCGGCGTCAACCGCTGAGTTTGTGAGGGGTGATGTACATGCCTGCGGCGGCGGTCTTGCCCTGACCGGCGGGTATTTGCCGAAAGGCTGTTCAGCGACAGGGCCAGAGGCATCCTTCAATTCGTCTTCAGCCTGAAGGGGCGGGCTTGTGCCGGCGAGGCTGAAAAATAGTGTGGCAAGTATCCTGAGCGGGCTCAGAGCGGACCGCAGTGGTCAGCATTTCAAATGGAAATCCTCAAAATATCTTAATTAACATACTTGTGACTTTGTAGGTGAACTAGAGAGAAGTACGCATCATGCGGATGAACCCTTATCAGGTGGACGGGGCCGGCAGATATCTTGATTTTCGGGGGAAAGGCCGTTGACAGCATAGTGATAATCCGTTAAGAATCATTCATATTCTCTTGAAAGGACGGCGCATGATTCCGCGATATTCTCGGGAGCAGATGACCGAGATCTGGAGCCCGGAGAATCGCTTCAGGACGTGGCTCAGAATCGAGATCCTTGTCTGCGAGGTCCTTGCCGATCTGGGGAAGATACCCCGGGATGCCCTGGAGACCATCAAGAAAAAGGCCGGATTCGACATTGAGAGAATCGAAGAGATCGAACGGACGACCAAGCACGACGTCATCGCCTTCGTATCCGCAGTCGCGGAGAGGGTAGGCGACGACGGCCGTTTTATCCACATGGGACTCACCTCCTCTGTCCTGCATAAATTTGAAACCAACACCAAATAGAAATTGATTCTCGGAGGATAACATGAAGCTGAAAGTCATTTTGGAACCCAGTGAAGAGGGTGGATATACAATCACGGTCCCATCACTTCCTGGCTGTATCTCGGAAGGAGAATCACGGGAAGAGGCTATACGAAATATTCGAGAGGCAATCGAATTGTATCTGGAACCGGTGGACGATGATCAAACCTTTTCACCTGGTGCTGAATTGGTGGAACTGGCAGTATGAGCAAAGTGCCGAGTCTCTCCTACGATAAGATCATTCGAGCACTTCAGCGGGATGGATGGGTCATGGTTAGAACAAAAGGAAGCCACTTTCGTCTTCAAAAACATATCGTGGATGAGACGCTGAAATTGACAATTCCTGCTCATCAGCCGGTCAAGCGATCTACGCTCGCTCATATCCTTAAACAGGCCCGCCTTACCGTTGATGATTTCTTGAATTTGATATGAAGAAGCCAGCAATTGCATCGAGCGGAACCGGAATATCCTCCGGTGATTTCCGACCACCGCCTGTGGCCGGTCCGCTCATGCACAACGTTACTCCCTTTCGTAATCGTCAGTTCTGATGAATTGCCGCCACCAAACAGTTGTAGGGTATGCCGTTGGAG
>CAILMU010000214.1 GCA_903835325.1 uncultured Microcaldota archaeon
CCTTCGGGAAGAGGGTACGGCCTGGAATTGGCGAACTGCTTCGGGAAGAGCGGGACAATCTCGCGCACTTGTTTTTGTTCAGGCATGTCAGACAGCCTCCTTATTCAGCTCGCCGCTCATCGTGTCTCGAACCTCCTGAGTTTGGGCAGATTCGCCTTGACGAAAGCCGAGAAAGCCGAGTCCAGCTCCCTCTCCGTGCTTATCATGGAATAGTTCCTGCGGTCCAGGTAGAGGTAATCAAGGTATCCCTGGGTCGAACTGAAACTATCCGAGAAATATTGGGGCGCAGGTGGCACCGTGATGTCGTAGAACAGCATGCCTGCCTTCTTCAGCTCGGTCACCGCATGCCGGACATCCTCGACCGCGCGTATCCCTGTGTAATTCTCATCGACATCTGCGGGCATGGAATCGTTTAGCAGAAGGGCTATCTTGACATCCGTGCGCTGGTGTGAGAGAGCCTCGCCCATCATCCTGATTATCGCGCCGTCGCGGTTGTTATGCCCCGGCTCGATAGTCGTATAGCGCATGCTTTCCCTGAAATGCTTGCCCTGGAAGTACCTGATATTCTCGCGGCCTTCGCTGTCGAAGAATCCGTAGGATGTCGCGACGCCCGGAATCCCGTCCAGGCCTTTCATCAACGAGTGCACTGATGCGAGGATATAGTCGATTTTCCTCCGGCCGTTCCCGGCTGCGTGTATCCGGTTGCCGGTCGAGCCGCTGGCATCCCCGACTATCATGATGGATAGGGAACGCGAGAATGCTTCGGTCTCCTCGATATGGAATTCCCTCGGGAGCCGGATGCCCCTGCGCCTGACTTTCGCCCACTGCCTTCTCTCAGCAGGGTCTATCTGGCCGTGGAGGGCATCAGGGGATTCTATCAGCCTCCTGCTCATCAGTCGCCGGGCGGTGTTGCGGATGTTCGCGGCGACCACTTCGTTGCCGAGGAATCTGGATTCCCCAAGGCGTATCGGCGTTATCGTGCAATAGTCTTTCACTTCTATGCCGTTGACCAGCTCCTTGTTCCAGTTGCCGGTCGGGTGGATAGCTTCCGGGTCGGCAGGTTTCGGCTTGTTCTTCTCTCTCTGCTCTTCGGCTTCCTTGGCTTCCCCGGTTATCCGCTCTGTCGCGTCTTTCGCCAGTTTGTCCTTCTGAGCCGGGCTCATGTTCTTGAAATGCTCCTCCATCTTCGCCCTCAGCTTGTCGCGGATGTCCTTGGGGAGCATATCTGGGTCGATGCCGTCGGTGGGATCCATGCTGAATTCCACTTTCTCAGGGTCGAAATCGCTCAGGCTGAGCGGCCCGCTCATGCCTTCAATATTCTCTCCTTTATCCCCACAATCGTTGGTCTCTGGATTATCCAGAAGAAGCTTGACTTTATCATAAATCCTGATGGATGCCAGGAAGCTGCGGGTGCAATTGTTCTCGCGGGCGCCGGCTATCATAAGCATGTCGGATTCGAAACTAACGACCAGGTCGAGGACTTTGCGGTCCATGCCCAGCAGGTATTCAATGTTCTCCTTGTCCGCCCCTCCAGCCTTTCCTGAGCGCAACGCCTCGATGAATCCCTTCCTGTCTTCTGCTGAGGAAAGCATCGTTATCGTCTGGAGCAGGCCTTCCATGAAAGAGCCCGCGGTGAGTTCTTTGGGGAGCTTGCGGTAGCCTTTCAGGAATTCCAGCATCATGCGCCTGTAATCTTCCTTGTAGCCCGGAGCCTGGTCATCGAGCCAGGATGAGTCCATGCGCAGGTCTTCGACCACGTTCGACAGGAGCTTCACGTACTTGCCGTGCTTCTCGTCCACTATCAACGGGAGCAGGTGGAACATTGAGGTCAGGAGGTATTCCTTGCCGCTCTTCTCCACCAGAAGCACCTTCAGGCGCATATCCTTCGGGCCGCGGAATTCGACCTTCTTGATGGAAAGGCCCCTGGAGTCGAAGAAATCAGATATGCCGAACACGTCCAGGATGAACGAGCCTTTCACGATGTGCGAGCCCTCGTGGAGGGTGGTCATGAAGAATTCGCGCTCGTTGTCGCTCCGCTCCGGGAACGACGAGACCTGGTCCGGGAGGTAGAGGTGCATCTCGTCCCTCTCAGTGACATGGGGGGAATGCGTCTTGGATTTCTCGGCTATCAGGCGCCGGTCGAACTTGTGCATGGCGAAAATAGTGAGCGCTTCCTTGACATTGTCCAGGAAAACTGCGTTCTCGGATATCTTGAACTTGCTGACATCGTCGTAACCGGTCAGCATCATGCAGTAGCGGAAGAACTCGGGGACGTTGGCGTTGTCCTGCTTCAGGAAGCGCTCTTTCCCTTCCTTGACCCATTGCTGGAGCCCTTCTGACGAGAAGAAGAGCATCTCCTTGAACGAGTGGTCTGATATCGAGCCCATGAAAAGCATGGGGCAGATATCGGAGAGAGACTTGTACGCGCGCAGGAGCTCTATCACGAACTCCTCGTTCCTTTTCATGTAAGCGATCGCTATCTTCTTTATCGAAAGCTCGGCTATCAGATGGGCCATGCCCTTCTTGTACATACGGTCGACGATTTTGGTGACGGCTGTGACCGTCTCCTCCGGCGGGTCCAGCTTAAGGAGCTCCTCCAGGTCGTTGCCGAGCTTCTGGATAGTCTCGAGCGATGGGTTCGCCGAAGCCACAGCGCTGAGGAACCGCTCGACGCGCTGCGTCCCGAACCTCTCCTTCATGGGTTCTGCAGCGGCCCTGAGATTCTTCATTCCGTTTTGCCCGTTTTCAGCCATCAGCATCAACCCCCATTCTTTCGATATCCGATACCAGGACCCCGAATGACCTCATGGCAGAAACGTAGAGCGTGCTGTTCTTCTCTGCTTCGGCGTGGAAATCAGGCCTGGAAATAAGCGCCATCATCTCCATGATTATTGTTGCCCGCACACCCAAACCCCCGTGCGAAGCGGCTTCTTTGATCGCCTGGGATGATTTGGCGCCTTCATTCAGGTCCAGCGGATTGAACATCGTATCGATCATGAATGGGATTGCCCGCGAAACATCGACACCTCTGCGGGCGAGAGCCGCCAGGACTTCGATAGAGACCCTATGCAGCGTTTCGGAAACATCGTAACGCAGATTGATCATCAGAGGTATGGTATATTGCGCATTCTCGGACTGGACGATGTCTTCCATCGCTTTCAGGACCAGAATGCTCGTATCAAGGGTCGAGCCGACCAGGGCAAGCTCTAATATAGTCAAAGCCTTCTTGCGGCTCGATTCGTTGTTTATCGCATTTCCGATAGCGGATATGGAATGGGCACGGAGTTTATGAGGCGCGTGTGATTTCGTAAGGTTGACCGCCAGCTCCGGCAAAGCCTGCGAGATGTCGATGCCTATCTTCGCTGCTTTGGAAAATATCAGGGATGCCACGGTGTTGGAGTTATCATCGAGCGATAACGCCTTCGATAGAAGTGGTATCGGAAGCCCCCTTGCCACGTCTGGATTCTTTTCGACCGCTTCGGATATGACCTGGAGCAGGGTGTGGGGAGGCACCTTGACGATTGCCTTGTTTTTCGAGCGCTCTGATTCCAAAGCTGACGCTTCCTGGTTCCTCCAATCTGAAGAAATCTCATTCAATATATGCGCTGGCGTTCCGCTAGAGGCTAAGATATCTCGGGATCGCTTCTTAGCAGTGCGATTCTCGCATCTGAGAGTTTTCGAGCGCTCGGATTCCGGAGCTGAAGCATCCTCATTCTGCGAATCGGAAAACACCCTCTTCAGGATGTAATTCAACGCCATTTCGCGGGAGGACTCGTCCGCTATCATGGAGGCCAGGATCTCACGGGATTGCTTCTTGGCAGTGCGGTTCTCGCTTCTTAGCGAGTTCACGAGGTCTTCTATGGATACGACAGCCCCCCTTGAGAGGGCCAGCTTTAGGGCCTTAGAAGCGTTCAGGGCAAGGTCGGAATTGCTGTCGATGGCTGCCTTTGCCAGAGCCGGGGCGGCCGCGGAGATGTCCGCTCCTTTTTTCCCGGCATGCATAAGCGCCAAGGCAGCAAATGTCTTTGCCGATGAATCGCCATGCTCGAAGATGCGTATCAGGTTCGGGATAGCGTATGAAATATCTATCTTGTTATCAGAGACGATTTTCACTGCCCAGGAAGCGTACCTCCGGACATGGATATCCTCATGGGAAAGCAGGTCCGAAAGCATAGGGAATACCCGGGGATCGGTTATGACCTCATTCGCGACATTCCTGTATGACTTGGCAGCTAGAAGCTTGTGGAACCTCGCTGAAATCTCCAGCGGATTGTCTAGCAGCGGCTCCTGGAATGCCGGTTTGCTGGTTCTGGAGCCGGCGTGGGATTTCTTTATCTGTCGGTTCATTTTGCCGCCTCCACCCTTTCCATCACATCTACCAGGTTCACGAGCGCAGCCGCGACCTTGATGAATTCCACGTAGAACACGCTGTTCTTCTCGGCCTCTTCGGCCAATAAGCTTGAATTCGAGTATTCGAGGAAAATTTTCACGATGCTCCTATTCGTCTCGCTTTTCGCGAATCTTGATATCGCCAACAGAGCTTGCGCAGAGGCAAGCCTGACATCAGGGACATCTTCGTATAATGCTGTTGCGATAGGCTGGACATATGGGCTGATATCAGCATCGTGCTCGGCCGCCTTGCAAAGAGCCTTCAGGATTCCGTGCCTTGTTTCGGGATCCCTCTCCTTGTTCTCGAGAGCTCGCACCAGCTCCGGGACCGCCTTGCTAATATTTATGCCTTTGGAGGCCAGGTTCGCCAGCGCCCTCACGCTGGCATTGCGTTTATTGTCATTAGGGCTCGCCAGGCAGGAGATCATATTGTCCAGGACAACGCTTATGTCGGTGCCGTGCTCGGCAGCGGCGGATAGCACCCCCAAAGCCTGGCGCGATACCCTGCCATCAGGGGAATCGATAAGGGCTGCCAGTTGCACCACGCAGAAGCCGATGTCCTTATCCATGTTCACCGCCCGTTCCATGCACCTGAGCGCAAAGCTCTGCAGGTCCGGGTCAGAGTCTTCGAGGCCTTTACCAATCAATATCAGATAGCGGTCATCCTGGAGCCGTGTTTCTGAAGCCTGTTTTAGTATCTGGAGCGCCCCCCGCCTGACCCTGTTTTCAGGGTTCGAAAAACAGGATTCGAGTGCGCCCAGAATCCCTGATAAATCCGCGCCCTCCTTTGCCTTGTTCTCAAGATATCTCACAGTGCCGGTCTGGATTTCATGCACCGGGTCCTGAAGCCCTTTGGCGATAAGTATCAGTGTCGATGCATCTCCGGGATTCTTGTCGTGGCTCGTTTTCAGTATCGATAATGTGTTTCTCCGGACGCGCGTGTCGTCGCTTTCGAGCGCTGCTTGCAGGACTTGCATTATAGGCGAGAGGTCGGCACCGGCATCTGCGGCTTTATCAAGGAATTTCGTCGCTTCCATCTGGGCATCGGATATGCTAGAGTTCAGCTGGAGCGCGATGATGCCTATTATGCTTGCGTTCTCCAGATGCCTGGAATATGCGCTCTGGAGGATGCTTAAGGCGCTCCTTCTGGTACCGACCTTCTTATCCAGATAGGCTGTCTCAAGGGCAGGAAGAATCGGGCTCATATCTGTGCCTTTTTCGGCGATATCGATCAGCACCCTTGTGGCAAGGGACTGGAGGGACGGGTCTGGATCGCTCAGCGAGGTCGAAACCGCTTCCATGATGGAGACATTCCGGGGCGTCCTCTCCATCGCGCCTCTCAGGATGCCCAGGGCCATCCTTCGTATCCCGGCATCCTTATTTCCCAGGGCGACCTCAAGCTGATCCCGCACGCAAAATATGTCCGGAGTGACGGCATTGATATCAAGCCCGGCTTCGAGAGCGGATTCGACTGATCTCGTGGCAGTAGTGCGGAGAATCGGGTCCGGGTGGCGCATCACTCCGGCGATGGCTGTCATCAACGCCGCGTTTTTCGGCTGCATTTCCGCTATCTTCTTGAGAAGGGATATCGCCCTTCTTTGGACCATGGATTCGGTGCCGTATAGCATGCCTTCAAGCAGTTTCTGGTGCTTGACCAGTTCAGGCTTTTTTTCCGCGGCATTCTCAAGGATTTCGTTCGCACCGGATGATATCCTGTGGTCGGGATATTGAAGCGTTCTGATGAGCAGCGCGTAGCAGGAGCCGATATCCTTGCCTGTTATTTCAGCATGGCTGATGATGCAGATCGCATAGAAAGCAGCGTCCTTGTCTGCCGTGTTCGTCAGGGTTTTCACCAGGAATCCCGATAAGGAGGATATCTCGAGGCCGCTGTCGATGGCTTTATTCGCCTTGTCTAATGCCACAGAAAGGGACAGATTCCGATTTCTCGTATCCGGATGCCCGAATGCGTCTATGATGGGCTGGACGCGGGGATCCATCCTTTCCGCACTTGAAGTGTCTGTCAGGGGGTTGTTTTTCCCGAAACCAGCTCCGGATGGGGGGTTCTTCGGTTCCCCTTGCTTGAATCCAGCCATATCAAGCGGCCTCCTTGGCCAGTAACGGATTCCTCATGGAATCCGACCTGCTTTCCAGACTCTTCAGACTATGCACGAGTCGACCACCTGCTTGGCTGCGGTGAGGAACTTGGTCACAAGCTCGTCAGAGACAGGAGCCATGGGGTTCACTATCGCTATCGTGGCGGCTTCGCGTGCCGGAAGGCC
>CAILMU010000215.1 GCA_903835325.1 uncultured Microcaldota archaeon
ACCGTGTCCTTCTTCAGGATGTTGCCGTTGGCATCCAACACGGATATAATAGCCGATGTCGAATCGCCGTGGGCTTCCAAGTCGTCCAGCTGGAACTTCATGTTGTCGACAGGCAGCGACTCTCCCTGGTTCAGGATTCCTGATACGGATTCCTTTGCCAGCTTTATGAAGCCGCCGTTGAAGATCACGCTCTCCGTGGATTCGTTGACTGCACCCCCAGTCGGGGCCTCCATCTGGCTGATGATCCAGTCCTCACCGAGGAAGCTTACCTTCACGCGGTGCGTCTCTGTCGCATCATCGATGTTGTAGCCGCTGCTGGTCTTGACCTTGCATGCGGTGTAATCCAGGTTCGTCGCCTGGGTGCAGACCGGGATGCCCAGGTCTTTGCCACCAGGGCCGTCGAACTTCAGGCTGTATGCCAGGAAGTTCAGGTGCCCTATGGTGTCCTTCACATCTGTAGAGAAGTGGTTGTCTCCATCTATCCACATCGCCTGGTGCTCCACATAGTTGTTGCCAGAGCTGTCATCCGTGACTGTCCTGTCAGCGAATGGCGAGAAAGCTCCGCCGTCTACTTTGTATAGGAACACCTCGTCAGAACCGATTCCGGTGCTTGAACCCGAACCAGCTGTGAAAGGGTTGGCGTTGTCGGATGTGTCCGATGTGCCGAATTGGTAGGCCGTATCAGAGTCCGATGGGTCGTTGACTTTCCTGTCCAGGAGTCTCCTGTTCAGGTAGTCTCCTATCAGGTTGTTGCCTGTCCATGTCCCCAGGGCCGTTGTGCCTGGAACAGTTATAGACAGCTGAACCTTCTCGTTGCTGATTGCGCATGTGCCTGTCCCTGTGCTGTTGCCTGCCTTGCAGCTGGCTGAACCGGAGACCTGCGCTGTGAGCGTCTGGCTCTTGTAGGTCTCTGATACTATCTTGCCTGCTATCAAAGCCGCAGCAACGCCATCGGCCGGCTGTGCCATGCTTCCGACGACCACTTTAGCCACAGGGGCTCCGTTGTCGTCTACCAGCGTCGTCGATCCGAACATAAGTCCGGCAAACGCAGCTGAACTCGCGAGAATCGCCGCACCGGCGACAATCGCACCGACTTTCTTCAGATTCACTTTCATATTTTCACCTCAATATTGCCGCCCGAGGGGCCTTGGATGGATGATTATCGGCGGCAACTTTTTAGGCCCCAAAAATTCCGAGAGATAACACTCTCGGAGTCACGAAGGAAGGTTCATTCAAAATGTTTATAAACGTAATGGTTAAATATAAACTCTAGTTTATAAACTGCTGTTTTTATTAAGACAATCAGCGAACACGAGATACGGGAAGAGACGTAATATGGTGGCATGTTGCGAAAAACCACGATAATAATATCACCCTCTATCCAAATCAACACCGGAACCGTTTCTTATCTATTTGTATCTGTCTTTTTGTCGCGAATCTCCCCGATGGCGTCCCTCTGTATCTGGATCCGGAGATATCGGCGCACCTATGGAAGACGATCTCTTTTCCATACTGTGAAAGGATGTAAGCGCTCGTCTTAGAATAGTAGGTCTTCTTCGCTTTCTTCCTCGCCCACCGCTTCTCAAGATCGATCCGTTTGGAAAGCGCTGTATTGACCACATGGATGACACCGGATGGATGCCATTCGATACCCGCCCATTCCTCTGCGGTTCTGCACGAATAATAGAATTGGTCGCTTTTCAGATAAAGGGCGATCGAAGATGTGAGTACCTTCATCGGATCGCGGATCTGGCGGGATTTCCTTTCATCCGGAAATGGCGCATAATATATGCCTTTGAACGGTGTCGGGAATAATGCCAGTGATACGGCCATGCCATTAATCTTCGAAGGCGGATAGCCGGTTTTCCTCAAAGAGGCGAACGTGAGCGCCTGGCTAGGCAGAAGCATGCTTCATCACCTCCAGGAATTCAGCCATATCCGTATCCAGGATGTTCATCATTTTCAGCTCGCTGATTTCATCTACGGGGGGGCCGGACTTCAGCAATACCTCCTTGAGCCGGTCCATCGGCAGCTTTTCGTGCCTCAGGATCGCCCAGATATCGAAAAGATCTCGGAAGAGCCTCCTATCATGGTAGCTCGCTAACTTGAGCTCGAGCAACGATGGCAGGGATGCGACCTTGAGTTCTGTTCCTTCCAGATCCACCGATATCGTCTCCTTGATTTTCGCCGAGGGAACGAAAACCTCTATACGCACCGCTGTTTCAGGGAAATTCACTGTGAACACATTTGTGTAAGTGGTCTTTTTTGCTTCAAAGCCCATCTTGCTGAGGCAGCCTTTGATATCCTTGCAGAAGCCGTCGGGCTCTTTTTCGATTGCAAAGTCGATATCGATGCTGCTGCGATGGTTGAGATAGAAAAGCCTGAGGGCTGTCCCTCCCACCATGACGGCCCTGCCGGCGACGCATTTTGACAGGTAGGGCAGAAGCTCGATCACGCGCCTCTGCTTGGCCTCGATTTTATCCATGTTGCAGATAGGGATGCTAGATTTATATTGTTATCGCTAGGTTAAAATTTGTTTAATCTAGAGCTAACTCACACGAGATGAGATTTTCATTAATCAATCGTATCATCCGATCTGGAGCTGCAGGATGTTACAGGTCGACCTTCATCCCGTCAAATGCTATCTCGGTCTCTGGGAAAACCGCCCGGGCCTCTTCCAACAGCGCTGACGGTTCCGAGTAGCGCGGGCTTATGTGCGTGAGTATCAGCCGTTTCACCCCGGCCCTTTTCGCAATCCCCGCCGCATCCTCTGCCGTCGAATGGAGGCGCTCGAGAGCTTCGGTCTTGCGGGCTTTGTCGAATGTCGCCTCGTGGATCAGGAGATCGGCGCCCTGCGCAGCCTCGATGATTTCTTCGCCGGCAGCCGAATCCCCGCTGTAGACTATTTTCCTTCCGGGTTTCACCCAGCTGACATCAGAAAGCAGGACCTCGCCGGTCCCTGTCTTCACCTTGCCTTTCTTCTGTATCTCCTTGAACATGGTCCCGCTCATCCCGAGCGAATGGGCCTTCTCCTCATGGAACTTTATGCGGTCGGCTTCCCTGAAGATGAAGCAGAACGAATCACGGCAATGCTTGACCGGGATGGCGCTCACCTCGTAATCCGGCTTTTTCAGGAGATCCTTCTTCTTGAGCTGGGCCACAGTCGCGAACGGATAGCGGTCGGCTATCTCGACACCGCGCGGGAGGAAAAGGTCGAGGTGACGCGGCGACGGCGAAGAGAGCCGGAGCGTCTCGAGGTATCCGAAGAGGCCGAGGTAATGGTCGAGGTGCGGATGCGAGATGAAAATGGCATCCACGCTTCCGTAGCCGACCTTGTAGCGCATGAGCTGGCGCTGAGTCCCTTCTCCGCAATCGAAGAGAAGGAGATCGCTCTCGTATTTGAGCGCTAGCGCCGGCATCCCCCGCTCGACAGTAGGGGTTCCGCCCGATGTGCCCAAGAATGTGATCTGGAACATGAAGAAGATGTGTATTCGGGAGGGGTTATTAGCCATGCGCTTTGGATTTTTTCCGTGCATCGTCCGGCAAGTTTTTAAACCTCATCTTGGCGGTTAGTTGCATGCCGAACAACTTCTTCATCACCGGGATGCCCCGTTCTGGCAAGACCACATTATTGCGCAGGATAGCCAAAAGGCTGCGCGAGCAGGGGCTGAAGGTCGGCGGCTTCATCTCTCCTGAGGAAGCGGAGCACGGGACGCGGACCGGATTCATTGTCGAGGATCTCGGGACGGGGAAAAAAGCGATCCTGGCCGACATCAACATCGACGGCCCGAAAGTGGCCAAATACCATGTGGACATCAAATCTTTCGAGGCTATCGCCCTTCCCGGCCTTGCCGGATTCAAGGGATTCGATGTCATCATAGTCGATGAGATAGGCATGATGGAGCTGAAAAGCCAGAAGTTCTCGGACCTGCTGGACTCTGTCCTGGATTCGGAGACGCCCCTCATCGCTTCGCTCCACAACGACCTCATAGAACGCTACGGCCCGTACGGCGAGGTCCTCTACCTCACCGAAGACACCCGGGAGTTCGTCTACACCGATCTCGTGCGGAAGGTGGCTTCCATCAAGGAAGCGAAGAGGAGGCCCCAGATCAAAGCGCCAGCGGAGAAGAAACCGCAGGCTGCGGCCCAATCGAAAAAAGGGCCTGAAGAGAAGCCGGCCGAGAAACAGAAGGAAGAGAGGAAGCCCCAGAAAGTCAAGATCCCGGAAAGCAAGAAAAGCATCTTCGAGGAGGCGCTCGGCGAGGAGGATGAAGAGGAACCCGAAGAGAAGGAAGAGGAAGAGCAGGCGCCGGAGAAGAAAGAGGAGAAAAAGAAAGGCAAGAAAAAGGGCTTCATGGATTCCTTGGTGGATCTTTTAGGGCTCTGAACCCCAAGGGGATTCAATCGGCTCGTTTCATCCTGCCAGCAGCCTTTCCCCATTCCACGATAAGAGCGTGATACTCCTTATACAAAGCGACATCCCGAGGGAGCGCTTTCTCGAAATAGCTTGTGTAATCGTCGTATTCTTTCGATTCTAAAAGCGAGTGGCATTTGCAGAACCTTCTCGTATACGCATCGATGACGAAGTGCGGGATATCGTATGCGTATAATAGTATTGAATCAGCGGTCTCCTTCCCGACACCGTCAATGGCCAGGAGCTCGTCGCGGGAAGGGGGCGAACCACGCGATTCGAAGACCAGGAAACTTTTCGCGAGCGTTTTCAGCCGTTTCGCCTTCTGCCGGTAGAAACCGCTCGGGCGGATGAGTTTTTCCAGCGAGCATTTGCGCATTGATACTATTCTTTCCGCATCGAGCGAATCCGCATCCTTCAGATTCCCGATGGCTTTCTCTACGTTCTTCCAGTTCGTGTTCTGGGCAAGGAGCGCGCCTACAACCACTTCGAAGCGCGAATCAGCCGGCCACCAACAAGGTTTGGCCCACGCAACCCCAGCGCGCTTTTCATTTCTGGGCCAGGCCTTGTTGCATTCCTGGGGGCCGGATTGCTCCAGCAGCTCTTCGTAGAGCCGGAGCAGGCGCCCATCTTTCCCTGCCATGGGAAGATATTGCAAGGGCTTGATTATCAACCATCGCATGAACTTCGCCGTAGGCTCCGGAGGGTCATGCTTTCGTGTGGATTTATATAATTAAATGTCTATAAGCCATATGGATGAACAGGCAGGAGAAGAGGGCCCTTGAAGCGCAAAACCGGCGCCAGACGAAGCGAGGCGCAACTCCAGACGAGGCGGCCAAGGGAGCCGGACCGAGGGAAAACCCGATCAAATGTTTCTATGCGCTCCAGGAGGAGATAACAGGCCAGGTCGTCAAGGAATTGTTCGGGGATGATCCTGCGTTTTTGGAATCGGTGGATAAAGTTTTCGCCCATTCAAGGGGCCAGCACGAGCATTTCGCGGATTTGGTCAAGAACCTTTCTGATAAAGATGGCCACCAGGGCAGGTCGGTCGCTGCCATGCGGCAGGCGGTGGAAAATGCCAAACGGTGCTTCTGCCAGACGAGTTCGCCGTTGCTGGATGAGATGATAAGCACACTGCCCAAGAACAGGGAACGGGTATTGAATGAGAAAGAGCTGCGCATGCCCATAACAATGGAGATGACGAAACTGATACGCTACCGCGACCAGTCGAAGCGGAGCATCTCCAACCGTTGCATAAGGGACATTGAAAGATACGACATGGACGCCATCGGAGATATCTTCATAAGCATGGTCGACCCTGCCAAGCGCGAGTCATTCGTCGCCGACAGGCGCTGGAGGATCGTCGGCTGCCTGGACACGTATGCCGGTTTCCGGGATGCGATGATCGTGGACGAGCTGGAGCGGTTCATGTCGAGGATCGAGGATATCGCCAGGCGCTTCATCGGCAGCATCAAGGAAGACGGCCAGATAACGGTGCAGAGGCTGGCCTGCTTCAAGTTGATGTGCTACAAGATGGCCGGCATGAATGCGCAGAGAGCCATGTCTGTCCGCACAAGGGCATCCTGGAAAAGCCTTCATTCGCTGGCCGCTGATTCTATCAAATGCCCGTATATACTTCTGCATGAGGACGGGCTCCTGGATAAGCTTGCCGGCATCTCAAGGGGCATCAAGAGCCCGAATTTCATGAACATCCTCATGCATAGCGATGCCCTGCTGAAACCAGGGGAGGAGCTCGATTTGCTCGGCGTGCTGGCAGAAGAGCTCGGGGATGAGAGGGACAACCGCATCCTGGAGCTGATAGGGAACCTGCGCTCTTCGGATGCCCTCCTGGCATTGAGCACCGTCCGGAAGCATCCTGGGTTCGTCTCCCTGCATGCGGAGAGGATGCATTTCGATGAAGGCCGGAGGATCGGCTCTTCGCGTTACCTCAGCTACATCACAGAGATAGCGGACCTGCCCGTAGGAGATACCACGTTCCACCATGTGTTTGAGCAGGTGCTTGGCAATCTCGACAACAGGACCGCGGCGGCCATCGTCTCGAACGCTTCCGACATATTCCTGAGCGGCAGATGGGAGGACATCGCGCTGCTGCTTTCCGGTGACCATAATGAGAAGGCCATGGGGATTGGCGCTATCAAGGCGATAGCCAAGGGCGAGATGGGCCGCGCGGACCAGATAGTGAGGAGCGGGCAGATAATCATCGAAGAGAAGAAGGCGGCGCAGATGAAGAGCGATATCGAAGCGCTCTATCCTTCGGCGAGCGAGGAGGATGTGCTCGGGATACTGTTCGCATGCATGAAGCTCGAGTACGCCGGCATCGACCCTCACGCATTCCATGGCCTGCGCAGGAACGGCCTCCAGGCAGTTGTCCTAGCCTCGCATGAGGTCGAACGCATGGGCAAGAGCGCCATAGAAGCGGTTTTCTCATCCGATGAGATGAGCGCGCTGTTCGGAAAGGCGATGGCGGACCCCAGGCATGAAAACCTGGCCGTCCTTCTGAATGTGGCAGCGCTGAATGAGGAGCCGGCCGAGAGGGCGCAGATGATAGAGGCGGAGCTCGAGCGGTACCGTGAAGAGAGCCGGGCGCTCGAAACGAGGAGATTCAAGAGGATTATCCTGATAGCCGGAGAGAAGGTCGCGTCTTCCATGGAATCCAAGCTCGCGGAGGCCACCGGCATCGAG
>CAILMU010000216.1 GCA_903835325.1 uncultured Microcaldota archaeon
TCCCGGCGCGAGCATCCCAAGATTTTCATGGAGAGTCTGGATTGTTCCGTTGAAGATCTTTCGTATGATAGCCGAAATGTCGTCACCGGGAAGGATGTCCTCATATGTATGATAGAAGGATTTCCCCCCAATTTCTGTCGCGAGAGTCACTTTAAAATCATGATAGCCTGAGAATCCAAGGGTTCTGTAGAAACGCACGACGGAAGATTCACTCTTCAAGCCTGTTTCCATTGCAAGCTTGCTGATGGACATCTTGATCACTTCCGTAGGTTTCTCCGCAATGAAATCCGCCAGTCTCCGCTGTGTGGGCGTAAAGTCCTTTCTCTTGCTTCTAATCAGAGAAAGAACTGGAAGAGGATTATCGATTGTTGGTTCTATGGAGGCTGCCATTCTTTTCTTTCCTTTGGTGGAAAATTCTTCTAATTTTATCAAATACTATAAAATAGGTCAAGAAAATTCTTTTAGGATGATAATCTTACCCTGGCTCAGTTGCGCTTCACGACCCGCGACTCCGGCTCGCGAGAGGCGATGCGGAGGCACATACCGCTACATCCGATCGATCCTTCCGCCATCAACGGATATCGTCTCTCCGGCAATGAAGGTTGACTCGTCGGAGGCCAGAAAAAGGACCAGGGATGCCACGTCCTTCGGTTCGCCGATACGTTTGACCATCGTCATGGCGCGCGAGTTTTTCAGTTTTTTTTCAACCTCTTCGGTGCTCTGGCCCTGATACGTCAGGGCAGTGAGTATCTCGCCAGGGGCAACTGCATTGACATTGATGCCGTATTCACCCAGCTCACGTGCAGTGTACTTGGTGAGGTTATTCACCGCCGCTTTCGCCGCGCAATAGCTGGCATAGCCCGGCATGTACCATCCATTCGCTGCCATGGAGGACACGTTCACGATTTTTCCGTATCGTTGCCTGATCATATGCGGCGCCACTGCCTGGGTACACAAGAACAAGCCCTTGAGGTCGACCGCCTGAATTGCGTCCCAATCTTCCTCAGTAGTCTCAAGAAAGTCGGCAGGGCGGATCGTGCCGGCATTGTTGACGAGGATGTCTATTTTCCCGAATTCTTCATGTGTGCGCTGCACCATAATCGCGATTTCGACTTTCACGGTTATGTCTGTCTGTACGGGGAGCGCAGCTCGTCCAGCGTGACGCACCTCTTCTGCAACCTGATCAATCTCTTCGCGTATGAGAGAAGCGAGAACAACATCTGCGCCCTCTCTTGCGAAAGTCCGAGCAATTTCTGCGCCGATGCCCCTGCCCGCTCCGGTCACTATAGCCACTTTGCCTTCAAGTCTGCCCATGTACATGGTCTCCTTGCTGCTCGGTGTGGCTTCCAGAAATTCTGGCCACATCCTTTCTCTGTTCCCCCGCATTGTCAAGCTCCCCTTGGAATCGATCCTGGAACAGCCAGACGGAGCTCGGGTTTTTTCCTCTCGAATAGATGCGTTTGCTAAAAGTTATACTTTTCGGATGATGCTTTTTCGGGCAAGCCTTGTCAAGAAATATTTTTCTAA
>CAILMU010000217.1 GCA_903835325.1 uncultured Microcaldota archaeon
GTCAACCTGGGCGGACAGGACATCCCGCTGAAGAACGGCTGGAGCGTCGCTACCGACAGCACGAGCACAACGAAGCTCTCGCTGGACAAGTACACCGCGACAGACGACAAGGACTCGTTCGTGAGCCTGACTGTCAAGAGCGGAAGCATGACCACATCGACGCAGGTCCTCAGCGAGAAGCTGGGCAACACCGACACCGTCGGCTCGAAGGCTGTGAAGCTAAAAAGCTACGATGGCGCGGAGAATGTCTGCGTAGGTCCTGATGCCAAGTTGGACAAGGATTCACTCTCAAAGTACGCTGTGCTCGTGAAGATGCACACCAAAGCGTGCGAAGCGAGGGCGAACCAGTCTGTTGGTCCTAAGGTCGCAAAACAGGGTTGAGGTTTTTTTCCTCACCCCTCTTTTCATTTATTTTTCTACTAATATCTAGCACGGCAAATCCTATTTCTCTTTGTTCATTTCTCCTCTAGCTTAAGCGGTAGGCAATCCGATTTCATTTCTCCTCCAGCGCCGGGTAGCACCCCGGCATGTAATCGACCTTGTACTCTTTGTAAATCAGGATGGAGTCGTAGCTCTTTATCAGGTCGCCGAAATTGTCCCGTATCTCCTTCATTGATTTGTGGAAATATTCGAAGTTCGGCACCTCGAACTCCAGTTCCAGGTCCCAGCTCCCGAATGTCGTGACCTCGTTGAGGATGTTAGGGTGGTGCTGGCAGTGGCCAAGAAGCTGCTTCAGGCGTTTCGGATCGGTATTCTTCAGGTATATGAAGGATTTGCAGAATTCGTACCCGTATGCCCTCAAATCGAAGCTTATCTTATAGGCCAGGATTATGCCGTTTCTTTCCATCATCTTCATCCTGTGGCGGACTTTTCCGGGAGTTGTCTTGGCAAGCTCTGCGATGCGGCTGGAGGGCATCCTGGCGTTGTTGGCGATTATGCGCAGAATCTCGCGGTCGGTCTCGTCTAGGTCCGGTTCCTCGCTGCGCCCCCCTACATCGGATAGGACCGGCGCTTCATCGGTGGCATAGAACCATCGCCTGTTCTGGTTGATGTTGTGCTTTGTTATGCTCAGCTCGCGCGAGAGGACGTACTGGCTGAATTTACCCATGAATCCGCTCAGGAAAGATTCATCGAAATCCAATGGGTCCTTGGCCCAGACCGCGATGAGCATATCCCATCTTCCTGAACTGAAACAGGACCAGGCGTAGCGCGGATGGGCATACAGATGGGCTATCATCTCCTTCTCAGTCTCCTCGTTGGTGTTCTGGAGCTGGATATACATCTTGAAGAGGTAGAGGCCGAGTTTGGCCGTATTTATGATTGTATAGAATTTAGAAATATTGCCCCGCTCACGGAGGCGCCTGATGCGGTAGTGGAGCGACTCCTTGCTGATTCCGACCTTCTTGGAAAGCCTGCTGAGGGGCATCCTCGCATCCCGGTCAAGCTGGTAGAGGATTTTCCGATCCATCTTGTCGAGCTCTTGCCTGCTATCTTTATGCATGTTTTTAATTATTTGAGAAATTCTTATTAAATCATCTAATTTTGTTAAAAAATCAGCCATGTTATTTAATATTCAAATAGTTGTAAAAGGGGATATCGGGTGGAAATATTGAGACGGTTGAGCATCATCGATTCGCAAGCGAGAGCGCAAGAGGATACGAACCGGCAGTTCAGCGCCAGGCAGATGGCGCAGCCGGATTCGCACAAATATGCGCAGCATCGCATCATCGGCAGTCGTAGTGAGAAGCGCATCATCCTCATCAAACCTCCGCTCTATACATGCGCAACATTCTCTCCGATACGTTCATCGCAGCCCCTCGGCATCTGGCAGCTCGGAAGCTACCTGCAGAGCAAGGGTTACGATGTGAAAATAATCGATAGCGTGATAGAGGGATGGGACAACAAGACGCTTCTTTCGGACGGGACAAAAATCGATTTCCGCACTCATCTCGAGGAGAGGACCTTGTATCTCCGCACGCACTCTCCGAAGGAATTCCTCGAGCGGTATCCGGTGACTGATGGTGATGGGAGGATAAAGCGCACGCTCATCCGTACGGGTTTGGGTGAAGAAGATATAGTTTCACGCATCCGGGATTTCAATCCTGGCTGGATTGGCATATCAATAATAGCCACCTGCGAGCATCGCGGGGCCATTAATCTTGCGAAGCGCTTGAAGCATGAATTCCCGGATGCCAAAATCGTGGCCGGGGGCCAGCATGCGACCGATATGGCAAGACTGGTCCTCGAGGATTCTGAAGGCGGCATAGATTTCGTTGTGAAGGGGAACGGCGAGCTCGCATTCGAGTCTCTATTGAATGGCATGGATCCCGGAAGGGGCATCGCATACATCGATAAAAGGTCGGGTGGTTTCGTTGAACAGCTGGACGCCACCCTTACTCCGCTCGAAATAATACCGCCGTTGGATCCCCGCCTGCTCGTGCATGTGCGATACCCGATGCCTGCCACGCACTCCTTCGGGACGGAAGGGAGGGCATATTCCGACTGGATGTTCTCGTTCGGCTGCCACAAGAGATGCGATTTCTGCAGGCAAGGCAATGTCAAGGACGGCTATCGGCATCTATCTTTGGAGCAGATCAAAGCGCA
>CAILMU010000218.1 GCA_903835325.1 uncultured Microcaldota archaeon
CACGATAATCGAGGTGGAATTCACAGGCCCGCAGGAAAAATTCCTGAAAGAGGTGGGCAAGCTCTGCGATAAGCATACTGTAACTGAAGACCACGGCCACAGCATCAAGTTTTCGTGCAAGGACCCGGTGAACGCAATGAAGAGGATAATAGACCACGCCGCAAGCGCGGGTGTCAAGCTCGACAGGATTTCGATGCACGAGCCTTCTCTCGATGATGTCTTTGTCCATTATACTGGCAGGATGATAAGGGAGCAGGCGGCTGAAAACAATCTGGAGAGGCTTGGCGCAGCGCTTGGTAAAAGGTAATTTTATGGGAATGCTTGGGGATTCGTATATCATCTGGGAAAAAGAGATGCAGATATGGCTGAAGACGCCAATGACTAGCCTTGCCAGGGCGTTCATGATGCCGATTCTCTGGCTCGTGATATTCGGGAATGTTTTTGGGGGAACTGTGAGCAATGTGCCAGTAGCCGTAGTCATGGAGGACAACGGCCACTACGCGCAGCTCTTCGCACAGTCGATAACTGACGGGAATGTCCTTCGGGTCACTGCCGACACCAATTACCAGAACGCGCTTGATTTGCTTGGGAACAGGAAAGTCACGGCGGTAGTTTTCATACCCCCGGGGTTCTCCGAAAGCGTCGCAAAAGGCGAGCAGGCAACTGTGCAGGTCAGCATAGATTCAACCACTCCGCTGCTCTCAGGAGCCGTCAGTTCAGGTCTCGCGCGGGGCCAGCAGAAGTTCGCGAACCAGGTGCTGGTTGAAAACACAGGCCATGGGGCCTCCATGGTCCCGACTCTGGATGTGCAGCAGAACGTAATTTACGGAAGAGGGATGCGCTACATAGATTTCATGGCTGCAGGAGTAGTGGTCCAGGTCATGGTATTCTCCGCCCTTTTCGCAGGCGGCATGGGAATTCTGCTCGACAGGGAGATAGGCACGCTGAAGATGCTCATGGCTGCGCCAATAGACAAAATGTCCATCGTGCTCGGGAAAATAAGCGCAGGCGCGACCCAGGCCCTGTTCTCAGGCGCAATCGCATTAGGCATCGCTGTTCTCATAGGAGTCCAGATAAAGACAGGGCTCCTCGGGCTTGTGCTCGTGTTCGTGATGCTAATCCTCGTGGCGTTCGGTTTCATCGGGATGACCGTCGCACTTGCAGCGCGAATTCGCACGCTCGAGACGTTCATGATGGCAGTCCAGACGATTGTGATGCCTGTTTGGTTCCTCTCCGGTTCGCTCTATCCGATTGAAACGATTCCGGATTGGCTCAGGCCGATTGCGCTCGCAAACCCGCTGACCTACGCTACTGATGCTGTTAGGTCGCTCATGCTGAGAGGCGTCATCTGGTCGACGCTCGTCTTAGATTTCGGGATCATGATAGTATTCTCGGCAATTATGATTTTCATCGGAACGAGGATGTTCAAGAGAACGCTTGAATGAGGAGAAAAAGGTGATTGGAATGAAAAAGGATTTGGTTTTGGTTTTCGTGCTCATTGCCATGTCGTTAGTCCTGGCGCAGAGCGCAGCGAGCTACATCGTGGTCACGGACGTGAAGGCCACTCCGGCGGAGATATATGCCGGCGACGATGTGAATCTCACGTTCCTGCTTTATAACACGTATGCATATTCCGCAGAAGGGGTCATAGTGCAGCAGTCGATGCAGACGGACGCGGGGAAGCAAAAAGGTATCCAGTCCATCTTGGCCGAGCGCGGAAAGTTCAAGAATGATTTCGGTCATAGTCTGAGGAAGATGTGTCATGGCTGCAACACACTCAAGGGCGCCCAGCTGAAGGAATATCACGAATCGACCAGGCAGTGCTGCGGGACTCGGGTGTTGAGCGAAGAGCCGGACTTCGCGCGGCAGCAGGAGTATCTCGCTGAAGATGTGGAGAAGTGG
>CAILMU010000219.1 GCA_903835325.1 uncultured Microcaldota archaeon
CCGCCATTTTTCAGCAGGATTTCACCCACCTTTTCGCGGCCCGCCTCCATCGAAAACCCGTAGCCTTCGGAATACGTGACCAGCGTCCCGCCGCTGAAATTCGCCCCACAGAACCTTTCGGCCATCGCTATCTGGTCCGCAGTCCTGGGCTTCGTTTGCAGGGGTTGAAGCAGGAATACGGCCTTCCCATCGCTCTTGAAGCCAACGAGCCGTTCCTCCCCGAATTTTCCAATAGGGTTCATGATAAAACCTGTGTTATTGTCTCACAAGCGAGTGCCTGCAGGCTTATCCTTCCTGTCAGCTGCTTGAACGCCCGGCACAGGCCTCTTTGCGAAATCCTCCGGAAGCATTTCCCCGCTTTCCGCGCGGAGTTTCAGCGCCAAATCCGCAAGTGCGACCGCCCTTCTCTCGAAAACGCCTTCACAGGAGTTTTTCTTGCTCCCAGCAAAACACTTTGCTTTCTGGTCTATGACCCTGAATGCGCCTATGGCTTCCTCCAATTTGCCCTTCTCGGCAAGTTCTGCCGCCTCCCTCAGCAAAGAGGCCAGCTCAGATCCGAGTATTTGCATTATCGATTTCCTGTCGGATTCATTTTGAGCCGCACCAAGAACCTTACCGAGAACATCCCTCCCTTCCGTTTCACAAACAATCTGCTTTGCAAAATTTATGGCTTCCGTAAATTTTCCTGCCTTGGCATGGCCCAGGGCCAGCACAGAGAGCTTCCAGTCATCCCTCTTTCTTTGCTCCCGGGTAGGGCCAGCTCCTGCAGATTCATTCCGATCAAAAACGCGCGTGAGTTGTATCTCCCACTCATACATCACATAGGCAGCCGTTTCCAGGGTGTGCATGGCCTCCGGGAAAAGGCCTGCCCTTATCTGCTCTTCTGCGACGAAGCCCATGTAATAATGCCGAGCGCCATCGGGGCAGTCTTTTCTAATGTCTGAAATCAGCTCATCAAACGCAGTTGGGATATCATCCAGTTCCATGTCATCACTATTGTGTTATTATTTATGTGTTAAGGTGCTTATAAATATTTGCATCATAGAATGCGCCAGATTAGAAAACAATTTTGCACGCGCGCGTTCGGAAACCCCTCCAAAACCTTTAAAAACAGATAGCCGCCTATCTATACCTTACCCATTAGTTTTAATGGGCATTTTCTATGAATGGAAACTTGTTCTTTACAAGTTCGACTCACGCTTCAAAGGTCAAGAAAGGGGAATAAATTGAACTAGCTTACCCGCTAGTAAAGTAATTCCTTGAAAATACAGGTACTCCAAAATCAACTCCAGTTGATCCTGCTGGAGGGTACTGCTATCGGAGTTCGACTAAGCCATGCAAGTCTACTCTTGGACTTCCAAGGGTGGCACACTGCTGAGTAACACGTAGTCAACCTGCCCCAAGGAGGGGGATAACCTCGGGAAACTGAGGCTAACACCACATAGGCCATCTATGCTGGAATGCTTGATGGCCCAAAAGGCCGGTGAATTGGAGCCGGTCCGCCTTGGGATGGGACTGCGGGGGATTATGGTAGTTGGTAGGGTAACGGCCTACCAAGCCGATAATCTCTAGGGGCCATGAGAGTGGTGGCCCCCAGAAGGGCACTGAGACAAGGGCCCTAGTCCTACGGGATGCAGCAGGCGCGAAACCTCTACAATGCTCGCAAGAGTGATAGGGGAACTCCGAGTGGCGTCAACTAAGTTGGCGTCTTTTGCCAAGTGTACAAAGCTTGGCGAATAAGGGTGTGGGCAAGACTGGTGGCAGCCGCCGCGGTAACACCAGCGCCTCGAGTGGTACCCACGAATATTGGGCCTAAAGTGTCCGTAGCCGGACTGTTAAGTCCGCTGTGAAATGTTGGGGCTCAACCCTAACGCGTGCAGTGGATACTGTCAAGTCTTGGGAACGGGGGAGGGTCGGAGTACTTCCAGGGTAGGGGTAAAATCCGTTGAGCCTGGAAGGACTACCAGTGGCGAAGGCGCCGATCCAAAACGTGTCCGACGGTGAGGGACGAAAGCTGGGGGAGCGAACGGGATTAGATACCCCGGTAGTCCCAGCTGTAAATGATGCAGACTGTGGTGTTACGCATGAGTAATCATGCGTAGTGCTGTAGCGTAGGTGTTAAGTCTGCCGCCTGGGGAGTACGATCGCAAGATTTAAACTTAAAGGAATTGGCGGGGGAGCACCACAAGCCGTGGATGCTACGGTTTAATTGGATACAACGCCGGAAATTTCACCAAGGGCGACGGCAGTATGAAGGTCAGACTAAAGATCTTGCCTGACGAGCCGAGAGGTATTGCATGGCCATCGTCAGCTCGTGGTGTGAACTGTCCTGTTAAGTCAGGCAACGAGCGAGACCCATGCGTTTAGTTACTAACTTCCTCTCCGGAGGAGGTGTACTCTAAACGGACTGCCCGTGCTAAATGGGAGGAAGGAGTGGGCGACGGTAGGTCAGTATGGTCCGAAACTTTTGGGCTACACGCGGCATACAGTGGATGGAACAATGGGCTGCAACTTCGAAAGGAGACGCCAATCCCCTAAATCCATCCGTGGTTCGGATCGAGGGTTGCAACTCACCCTCGTGAAGATGGAATGGCTAGTAATCGCGTGTCACTATCGCGCGGTGAATGTGTCCCCGCTCCTTGCACACACCGCCCGTCAAGTCACCCAAATGTTTTTTCGGTGAGACCCCGGTTCATGCCGGGTTCGAACCGAGAGGGCGTGAGGGGGGCTAAGTCGTAACAAGGTATCCGTAGGGGAACCTGCGGATAGATCACCTCCAAATATTTACGATACACACTCGTGGATATTTGATGCAGACGTGTGCGAGAGAATACATTGCATGTTTTAACTCTAGATGAAGCGTGAGTCTCTTTATTTTACTACAGCGCGAGCGCTGGATCCAGCTTGATGAAGCGTGGATTATCATTTTCTCGTGCATCCTCGCTGTCTCATTTTTATTCATTGCGCTACATATCTATTTGCATGTCTACTAAACCCTTAGAAGTCGTGCAAGTCAAGGATTCCAAGAGGGCGGTCCATCTTGTCGCCGAGCATATCTGCGGGAGCCGGATTCGGTTCGAGAAACTTTTCGAGCGGCAGAATATGCTGATAACGCCCCATCCCAGATATTCCACAATAAACGAATTCAAGCAGAAATTGGAACCGGATTGCTGGAATTGCCTGTCAGATAGCTATGATTACGGCCATCGGATCCCAGTATTCACCCATTATAACGGCGGAATGCTGTCAGCGCCAAAACGCCTCGAAGAATGCCGGGAAGCGCTTGCCGGGATCGTCCCGACCGTAGAAATGGAGACTGACGATGGAATCAAGTTCTCATTCGCCCTGAGCCAGGGTTGCCGCACCGGCTGGGGGATTATGGAAGAGCGAAAGTTCATGGATACCAGTGCAACCCGATATGGAGGCCGACCGCGTGAATCCTCGTATTTCATCATCAATCCGTCTACCAAAGATGCCAACGATGCCCACCCGTTCGTTTTTCCCGATCCTAAAATCATCCCCGTAACCATGCGCGGGAAGTTCTCGTTCAGTTTCGGGACATCAGGAGGTAGCAGTTCTGATGAATTCTGGAAGGCGGCTCAGATGGAGCCTCTTCCGGTAAGAGGCGTTGCGTTGACGAACCGGGAAGAATCCGATGGAGTGATAACTAGAAGCGCCGATTATCTTGAATTCACTTTCAAGGCCAAAGAACAGCCCACCAGATCGGTTATCGATATGAGGTATTTCTCGCTCAACCTGGATCTGGGAGAGTTTTCCTCGGGGGTAGAGTCGTTCTTCTGGATTGACATGATAGCCAAAGACGGTTTCACGACGAGATTCATGATAGATAACGGCTTCCCGGGGCTATTATTCCCGAATCATTTCAAAACGCCGTTTTGATCTAAAAATTCCAAAAAAATAGAAAAAAATTTTCATCCCCCGAATCCCGGTTCGACCGGTTCTTCTGGGGGTCCGAGCGGTTCGCTCGTGTCGAATCCATCCAGCAATGGCATTTTCATATCAACAGCTCCAGGTTCGGATCCGTAAGCATCCGGTACACGCTCATGTGAGAGACGCCGACTATATCTGCGACCTGGCGCATCGACATCTTCTCGAGGAAGTACAACCTTACCACTTCCGAGAGCCTCTGCTCATTGGCTCCCTTCCTGGGCCTGCCCTTCCTCTTCTTTGGGCTGGAGGCCGCCCTCTCCTTGAGGACGGCATCCTCCCCTTCCAGTTCATCATCCAGGCTGGAAAGGTCGTCCAGACCATCCAGCAACTCCATATCCTCTATATCGCTGCTCTCCGACATCTTTTTCACCACTTTTTATCGGGGCCAATGTTGACCCCCTAAGATGCAGGTTTTTGGTGAATGCCGCAAAAACACGTTATATGGCGGCGCAATCGCTCAACATATTATTTTCATGCCGGAGGAGCGTCGGGTGTCACGGGTTTTTAGCCCCCTTTTCTCTTCCAGAACTCAATGCCACCTGATGGCGAAGGTGTAGTGCATCTTATAACAATTAGGCGTCGGCGTCTTTGCAATTGCGGCCGTTCTGCTTTCCATAGTGCTACACCTCCATGAATTTTTAGACATGAACGCGCAAGACTTATATTTAAAGGTATGTATCAGAAACCTCCATTCCCGAGGCGCGGAAGCATTTAAATCTATGGCAAACAAGTGATATCCATCCCAAAATATTATGACGAAGGTGACTGTTTTGGCTGAAAAAAAGGCCCAGAAGACGGATTCGGCTCCGGCGCAAAAGAAAGAGAAACAGGCGCCATACAAGCTGACCGAGCATGTGCGCCGGCTCTGGATAAGGATACGGAACCTCTGGGGCTTCAGCAACGAAGCGTTCTACAACGCGCTCACGGATTTGAAGGACGAGGATGCCAATCTGCTCTACGACCTGGTGAAGCTGGCGCTTTTCCGCAATAGCTGGGCCCAGATAGTCCAAGAGAACCCGGCCCTCCATACCCTGATAGGAAGCGAAGAGGATTATTTCTGCATGATAGACACATACCAGAAGCTGTCCTGGAAGCTTAACCGCAGAGAAGAGTACCCGAAAGACAAGAAGCTTGCCGTCGGCATGAAGGGAAGGATCGGGCGCCTCATGCCCGATTTCAGTCTCTAGGGTATTACGCAATAACGCGCATCGATGTGATTTCTATGTCCGATCTTGGCTCTATCATCAGGAAGCATGTCCTCAAGAACGCCTTCGAGTATGGGAAGGCGAATCCAGGCTCCGTAGTCGGAAAGGTTATCGGCGAATACCCGGATGCGAAGTCGGATATGAAAACGACGATGGCGAAGATAAACAGCGAGGTCGCTTCCATCAACAAGCTTTCCAAAGCCGAGATCGAGAAAGAGATGTCGGGATTCGAATACGCGAAAAAAGAGGAAGAATCGAAGGGTATCACGGTACCTGACGCGGTTGATGGCGCGGTCATAGTGAGATATCCGCCAGAGCCTAATGGCTGGCCGCATATCGGCCACGCGAAGGCCTTCTGCCTCTCCTCGGAGATAGCGAAAACATATCATGGGAAAATCATCCTGCGATGGGATGACACGAACCCGGAAGCCGAAAAACCAGAATTCCTGGTTGCGATAAGGGACGGCATAAAATGGCTGGGCCTCGGATGGGATGAAGAGGTCTACTGCAGCGATTATATCCCCCAGATGTACAAGCTGTGCCAAAAGCTTCTGGCCCAGGGGGACGCGTATGTCTGCTCGTGTCCGCAGGAAGAGATAGCAAAAAGCCGTGAAAGGATGGAGCGCTGCGCCCACGGGTCGGCGACGAGCCAAGAGAATCTTGATTCCTGGAAAAGGATGCTGGAAGGGAAGTTATCCGAAGGCGAAGCCACCGTCAGATTGACCGGGGATATGGAATCCCAGAACACCGTCATGCGCGACCCGACCATATTCAGGATAATAACAACACCGCACTACAGGCAGGGGAAGAAATACCGGGTCTGGCCGACCTATGATTTCCAGGGTGCAGTGATGGATTCTATCCTCGGGATAACTCATCCGATACGCTCAAAGGAATATGAATTGAGGGATGAGGCATACATATTCCTTCTCGAGAAACTCAAGCTCCGCGTCCCACGCATGATTACAATCTCGCGTTTGGCTATCAAAAACGCTCCGATTTCCAAACGGCTCCTGCGCCCTTTCGTCGAGAGCGGCAAACTGATGGGATGGAATGACCCGCGCCTTCCGACTTTGGCTGGCCTGGAGCGAAGAGGGATACTCCCGGACGCCATCCGCGCTTTCGTGCTTTCTTTCGGCATATCGAAAGTGGAGAGCGAGCCGACCTGGGAGGCATTGCTTGCCCAGAATAGGAAATTGCTTGATCCTATATCGCAGCATTACTTCTTCGTCGCTGAGCCAGCGCATCTGGAAGTCAAAGGATTGGAGAGCAAAACAATCCAGCTCAAGAAGCACCCGAAAAAGGACATGGGGATGCGGTCCATCGACGCGGATAGCATGCTCCTGATAGCCGGTTCCGATGCCAAACAACTCAAGAGTGGCGAGGTTTTCCGCCTGAAGGATCTCTGCAATGTCAAACTCGGCGTGCGCGGCGATAGACCGAATGGCTTTTCCGGCGAAGTACTCAATGACGAGATGGTCGAGAAGAAGATACAATGGGTGAGCGAGAAAAGCTCCATCGATTGCGAAGTTTTGGTGCCGAAGGATTTGCTTGATGGAAGCGGGCATTTCGATGATAAAAGCCTCGAAATCATCAAAGGAAGATGCGAGCGCTCATGCATTGATTTGGAACAGGGGACGATAATCCAGTTCGAGAGGTTCGGCTATTGCAGGCTGGACAAGAAATCAAAGGGCAAGCTGACATTCATCTTCAGCTGCTGAACTCATATAATTTTGCGGTGGGGATTATGCTTCTAGAATCGCAGAAAAAAGAGATACTGGACTTCGCAAGGAGCCAGGTTTCCGGGAACGACGCGCTTCATCGGATGGAGCACCTGGAGGAGACGGCCAGGGAGGCCCTCAAACTCGCCGAGGGAGAGAGCGGGGATCCGGATGTCGTTTGGGCCGCTGCCATGCTCCATGATATCTGCAAGAGCAAGAACGGGGATCATGGTGCCGAGGGATCGAAGCTCGCACGGTTATTCCTATCCTCGATCAGGATATCGAAAGACATTACCGATAAAGCCTGCGATGCGATTTATTTCCACAACAAGGATTTCACTGATGGTCCGATAGAACGGAAGATACTTTGGGACGCTGATAAGCTGCCGATCATGCGGGCGGAAGGGTTCAAGGAAAGGATGCTGCCTTATTGGACCGCGAAGCTTGGGGAGAAAGAGGGGGTCAAGAAATCGATCGAAGAGTATCATTTCTACCGGTCGCGCTTCCATACCGGGACCGCGAAGAACGAGGTCGAGGCGAATTCGACGGCCATGCAAAGATGCATAAACAACCTGCCGCATGAGGAATGATTTGAAGCCGGTATGCTGGCCCGGAACGCAATCATAAGATATGCCGCGACAAATTACTTGGGGGGTGTGTGAGGATGGACCTGGTTTATAGGAAGATTGTCGAAGCTGCAAAGGTGCCGATAATCATCGGCATCGTCGTCCAGCTGCTGCTGCTCATCGCCTTCGCAGCCCTGACGCAGATAACCGACAAAGCAGCATCGGATCTCATCACACTCGCCATCGTCGCATTCTCCTTCATTTTCTATCTCGTCCTGTTCATCTGGAGCGGCTATCGGGCTGTAAAACAGTTCGGATATGATATCATCAGCGCTGGAGTTGTCGGCGCAGCCGCATATCTCGGCATCGGCATCATTACATCGCTTCTCATCATAATATTCTTCATCGTTTTCGTGATTGCCAATCTTCTCGTTTTCGGAAGGGCTGGGAATGCTGGAGGTGGCTCTAGTAGCACGATCGCAGACCTTACGGGCGGTGCGTTTGGTATCGGCCTCCTTATCCTGGTCGCCCTGGCATGCATCTTGATATACCTTTTCGAGCTTGCAATAGGCGCTTGCATAAATTTCGCGGTCGGTTGCGCTGGCGGGTGGCTTGCGAGCAGGAAATGAGTGACCTGCCAGTACTATCGCGAGCCTGATGCCGAAAAACGACTTTCATTTATAAATCTTCCATGGAAAACGCATTTGTAGGTAAAAGGTGACTATCGATGGAACGGTTCGAGATACGAAACATACTGGGAGCGTCTGTGCTGCCTATCATCATCAGTATTGTCCTTGTCATCATATGGGTCGGTCTCGAGGTCGCCAGCTTCCTGATAGATTCAGGTCTGCACGACACCCTGCAACTGATATCCAATATCTACATGTACGCCATGTTCCCGATTTACCTGGTCATCTATCTTTGGGCAGGTGCCAGAGCCGTGCGCAGATACCGCCAGGACGCCATAGGCGCCGGTATCGTATCCGCGTTCTCATATATCGTATCCGGCATATTCCACCTGATAATAACCTCGATTATCGGCCTCATGGTCGTTAAACAATTCGTCGACATCCCAGGCTTCCATTCCACCGAATCCACGCTCGCCGCATCGCTTGTCGGGGATGTGGCAGGGACCAGCGGGGTCGGCATCTCTTTCCTCTGCGGGGCAGGGATCATAATCATGGGAGCGCTCGCCAATTTCGTGGTCGGTTCTTTCGGCGGCCTGCTAGCGACCGGACGCTCGGCTGCAGGGCGCTCGAGATGAGATTTGTCAATAAAACACAAAATGTCCGAGTATCCTTCGTCGCCGCGGCATCCATTTAAATTGATTGCGAGTTAAGAAGGGATGCTCGCTAGGATTGGCGGGGAATTGAGGCGGAAATCGCAGTTATCCTTGGCATGAAATTATTTCATCCATGCCTTGTGCATGCCGCGACGGTGAGGCAAATGACTATATTAAAGATACGCAAACGTGACGGCTCGATAGTCGAATTCAACAAAGACAAGATCACGAATGCCATATTCAAGGCTGCCCAGTCTGTCGGCGGGACGGATCGGGCGGAATCAGAGAAGGTGGCGGATCTCGCGATTGAATACATCAACAAGAAATACCGCGAGGACTACACCCCGACAGTGGAAGAGATACAGGATATCGTGGAGAAGGCGCTCATCGACAAGGGCCACGCCATGACGGCGAAGTCGTACATCCTCTACCGCCACCGCAAGAACGTCGAGCGCGAGATGAAGAAGATGCTCGGCGTCCAGGACGACCTGAAGCTTCCTCTGAACTCTGTGCAGGTCCTGGAGAAGAGATACCTGCTGAGGGACGAGGGCGGCAAGGTCATCGAGAGTCCGAGCACGCTGTTCCGCAGGGTCGGCCATTTCCTGGCATCGAACGAATTGACCTATGGCGCGGATCAATCGGGCGCCAAGTATTACGAGGATGCTTTCTTCCAGATAATGACCAGCTTCGAGTTCCTGCCTAACTCGCCGACACTCATGAACGCCGGCACTTCGCTAGGCCAGCTCGCCGCATGCTTCGTGCTCCCTGTGAAGGATGATATCGCCCAGATATTCGGTTCTGTCCGGGATCAGGCCATCATCCACAAGACAGGGGGCGGGACGGGCTTCTGCTTCTCCTACCTTCGGCCCAGGGGGGACTATGTCAAGAGCACCGCGGGCGTGGCGAGCGGACCCTTGTCTTTCATGAGCGCATTCGACAACGCCACCAACGTGATCAAGCAGGGTGGCAAACGGCGCGGCGCGAACATGGCGACGATGCATGTGTGGCATCCGGATATCGAGGAGTTCATAACCGCCAAGCAGACTCCTGGGGTCCTGGAGAATTTCAATGTCAGTGTGATGGCTGACGACCGATTCATGAAAGCCGTAGAAACGAACTCCGAGTACGAGCTCGTCAACCCGCGCAACAACGCGGTAATCAGGAAAGTCGGGGCGCGCAGCCTCTTCAAGCTGATAGCGTACAGCGCATGGAAATCGGCCGAACCGGGCCTCCTGTTCATAGACGAGATAAACCGCCAGAATCCGACCCCGCAAGACCCGATACACGCGACGAATCCCTGCGGAGAGGTGCCGATGCCTGATTATGAATCATGCAACCTCGGGAGCATCAATCTCTCAAGGTTCGTGGAGCTGGATTGGAGCAAGACGGCCTGGAAGAAGAAAATAGATTGGGAGAGGCTCAGGTATGTGGCCAGGCTGGGTTTCCAGTTCCTTGACAATGTGATAGATTTGAACAAATACCCTATCCCTGAGATACGGACCCAGACCATGAAGAACCGGCGCATAGGCCTAGGGGTCATGGGATTCTCCAGGATGCTCTTCAAGATGGGCGTGCGGTACGATTCGGATATGGGTTATGAGATCGGCGAGCAGGTGATGAAATTCATCACTGATGAGGCTCGGAAGATGAGCCACGAGCTCGGCCGCGCAAGGGGTTCGTTCCCTTCCTTCAAGGACAGCGTCTGGGCAGAGAAATACGACGCTATGAGGAACGCGACATGCACCTCTATCGCGCCCACCGGAACGATATCCATGATAGCGAACACGAGCAGCGGGGTAGAGCCTGTATTCGCATTATCGTTCCTGAAGACTGTCAGGGCCGGACAGTACTACTATTGCGACGATGTCTTCGAGCAGGTCCTGAAGGTCCGCGGGCTCTACAGCGAGGAGCTCATGCAGAAGGTCATGGAGGAAGGCACCATAGCGCATATGGACGACCTGCCCCAGGATATCAAGAACGTCTTCAGGGTTTCGCATGACATCCAGCCCGAATCGCATGTCATGATGCAGGCGGCGTTCCAGAGGCACACCGACCTTGCCGTCAGCAAGACCATCAACATGCCCGGAGACGCTACAGTCGAGGATGTCGAGAACGTCTATATCCTTGCCTGGAAGAATGGCTGCAAGGGCATCACGATATACCGCGACGGCTCGAGAAGCGAGCAGGTGCTTCATGTAGGCAAAAGCGCCAAGACCAAAGGGGTCGAGGAGGATGTGTACAAAGTCCTCCAGTCCCAAGTCGCGGTAGCCAAATGAAGCGAACGCGACGATAAAACAAAATAAACCTATCTTTCAGCATGACTGCATGTCAAGGCTTTTTATTCTTGCCAATCAACAGGTTGCCGAGCGGAATCCCCGGAAGGTCCGCCTTTTTCATCGCGGTCCTTATGATGCGGGCCATCTTCTTGTATCTTGAGAGAAGTTCGTTCGGCGACTCGATGCCGTTGACCCTCTCCCGGAAGTATCCCGCGGTCGCGCTTTCCCTGTCCTTCTTCGTGGTGATGTCTTTCAGTTCCACTCCGACCAGTTCCGACATGGTCGCAAGGTCTATGTTGTAGGCTGGTTCGAGGTATCTCTCGCCGTCCAAGAGCATCTGCTTGAACGCCGCCTGTATCGTATCAACAATCGGGTGCCTCTCACCCCCATTGATCAGGTGCTTCTCCTCCTTGAAGTCTTCCCATAGTATCGCAGCGCCAGCCTCGCTCCCTTCCGAACGGAGGCGGATAATCTTCGCTATCTCCTCTGCGACCGCTTTCGTGTTTATGGAACGCACGTGTATCATCTGCGCTCCGGTGCCGGTCAGTATGATGGCCTTTGCTTCGGTAAGTTCCGAGAATCCCAGGGACTTGTACCTCAGATCGATGCCAAGGCCTTCTATTGCACGGATGACGCCATCGCGCGTCGTTCCCGGAAGGCACCCATCGCCTATCGGGGGCGTGTACGCCACAAGCTGGCCGCATTCATCCATGATGACGAAAGCATTCTCTGCCGACCCCTCCACGAACTTCCCCTTGCTGTTGAAAGCGAGGATTTCGCCATAGCCGAAGAAATTGCCCATGTTTATGGCCATCATGGAATTGACGTAATTTCCAGACACTTTCATGTTCGATGGCATCGTGTCATCGTGAATCCTCCTGTACGGGGATGCAAGGACGTCGAGGCCGCGTTTGTAATCCTCTTCGCTCAGGTAAAGTGCCCATGGAAGGGTTATCGCGCCGAAGTGCATATCCTTGCTTTTTATCTTGCGGGCGCCGCTCGCTTCCTGTTCGCTGAAGCATGATGGGACCTTCAGGCCCTGCGCTCCTGCGACCACGCCGAATAAGCGAATATAGCCGGCATTCATCATCTCAAGATCCTGCGGGAAGTAGTCTGCCGAAACCAGGCGCCCGAGGAAAGCGAGCATCTTCGTGATGGTATCCAGCCTCTTCATGGTGAGGTTCATTGGAAGGCCGAAACCCCCAGCTACCTTCATTGTGAGGGGCAATTCCATCTGCTCAGAGTGACCATTGGGATACGTCTTCACAATAGGTATGGACATCTCCTGCCCTTCCTGGTACCTCTTCTCCGCAAGGTCATAGAACTGTTTCGGGTAAGGCGCCATGCCCAGAGCGATGCTTTGAAGGTCGTGCTCAGCTGAAAACGATTCAACGATGAGCCTTGCGAGGACAGGGTTGAACAGGCTGGCCGAGTGCTGGAAGCGGGCGAAATTGCATGCTGGCCTGCTCAGTACTACTCCGTTTGGCGAATCGTAGAAGCGCATGCCCTCGAAAAACGCTTCTCCGTAATGAATCGCCTGGCTCAATGATGTGTCGAGCGCGATGTTGGCGGGCACGAAACCGCCGGCGCGGCTGTTGTAGAATCTCGTTACGCCGCTGTCTATCGGGATTTTCGAGACCTCGTATGCGCGCTCTCCTTCTGGATCGAAGCCATACAACGGGACCATCTGGGTGTCCAGCTGCTTTTTCCCCCTAATCAGATATCCGAATCCGCCATTATCAAGCTCATTCTTCATCTTAAGCACCATCCACAAGATATGCTCCTTCTTGAATCGAATTTGTTGCGGAATGTATTAAAACGTTGGGAACCGAAAATCGAAATTCGCAAACTTTATATTCAATCTCGTACAATCAAGCATAAACAGATGACAGAGGTCTCGATTTGTATGAAAACAACCATCAGTGTTATCAAAGCGGATATAGGAGGATTCCCAGGCCATCAGGATGTCCACCCGGAACTCATTAAAGTTGCGAAGGAGATGCTGGCGACCGCAAAGAAATCCGGGCAGCTCACTGATTTCTTTGTGGGAAAATGCGGCGACGACCTGCAGCTTATAATGACGCACTCGAAAGGCGTCGATTGCAAGGAGATACACAAGCTCGCCTGGGACACATTCGTCGCAGGTACCGAGGTAGCGAAGAGGCTCAAGCTATACGGGGCGGGACAGGACCTTCTCAGCGACGCGTTCTCTGGGAATGTCAAGGGCATGGGCCCTGGGGTCGCCGAGCTCGAATTCGAGGAAAGGACGAGCGAACCGGTTATCGTCTTCATGATGGACAAAACGGATCCCGGCGCGTTCAACCTGCCGGTATACCGCATGTTCGCGGATCCTTTCTGCACGCCCGGGCTCGTCATAGATCCGTCGATGCAAGGGGGCTTCCATTTCGAGGTCTATGATACGGTAGAAGGCCGAAAGATAACATTCAAGACCCCGGAGGAGATGTACTCCATGCTCGCTTTCGTGGGTTCGCGCTCGCGATACGTGATAAAAAGGGTCTATCCTGGTCCGGGAAACAAAGTCTCTGAGAAAGAGGCCGTGGCATGCGTCTCCACAGAGAAGCTCTCCCAGATAGCAGGGCAATATGTCGGAAAGGACGACCCTGTCGCGATAGTCAGGTGCCAATCCGGGCTTCCTGCTGTGGGGGAGGTGCTGGAGCCATTCAGTTTCCCGCATCTGGTCGCAGGCTGGATGAGAGGCTCGCACCAGGGTCCGATGATGCCCTGTGCGATGGAACAGGCAACGCCTACCCGCCTGGACGGACCGCCGCGTGTCGTAGCCCTCGGTTTCCAGTTAGCCAATGGCACTCTAGTCGGGCCTGCGGATATCTTCAAGGATGTCTCCTATGATTACACGCGCCAGAAAGCGAACGAGATAGCCGAATACATGCGCAGGCATGGGCCGTTCGAACCCCACCGCCTGCCTGAAGAGGACCTTGAATATACCAATCTCCCGAAACTCCAGGAGAAATTCAAAGGCAGGTTCACGAAGATATGAATGGCCAGGATATAGGGATAGCGCTGTTTGCGGCCATCGTCCTGGTGGCCCTATTCTATCTTATTTATTCATTCACTATCGCAAAGAACACGGTTAAGAAGGTCTCGATAACGAATCCTGGCGGCTCTATCATAACCGTGGATGCGGAAATCGCCGACAACCCATTCAAAATGATGAAAGGCTTGATGGGAAGGAGCTCCTTGGACGAGAATGCAGGTATGCTGTTTGTCTTCCAATCCGAAGCCATCCAGACCTTTTGGATGCTCAATACCACGATACCGCTAGACGCGCTTTTCATCAAGGAGAATGGCTCTGTCGCCGAGATAATCCAGATGGAGCCATGCGGTCTCAACGTGACGAAATGCAAGACATATGCACCGAACGAGACCGCGAGGTATGTGCTCGAAGTGAACAAAGGATTCTCGCAAAGGCACGGGATTATCGCTGGGAAAAGCGCTGTCAGCCTGCCCTAACTGACGATTTTGGATGAAAAGGGGAGCATAGGGGCAGGGGGATGGTTATGTAGCCCCTATGCTGTTCTTTCCACTGAAGGAAATGAACATTTCCCATTATTGAAGGTTTTTGTTTATAAACATTACGACAATCAACTAAAACATGACACTTATTCTCGTTGGAGCTGGGGTCGCCTTCGACTTGACGCTGGAAGGCCTGGAAGCCCTCAAAAGATGCGATGAAGCGTATATAGAGACATATACCAACCCGGCCCAAGATGGGGCTATTGAGCGGATTGAGGGCCTCTGCGGGAAGAATCTGGTGAGGCTCGGGCGCGACAGGGTCGAAAGCCAATTCCTGGTCGAGAAGGCGCGTTCTGCCGATATCTGCCTTGTCGTCTCGGGCGATCCTCTCACGGCAACGACGCATATAACGCTCATCATGGATGCCAAATCCAGCGGTATCAGTGTCCGCACAATCCATAACTCCTCCATATATTCGGTCGCACCGGCCCGTTCAGGCCTCCAGATATACCGTTTCGGCAAGACTGCCAGCCTGGTCAATCCTAGGCCGAATTACAAGCCGGTATCATCGCTCGATATAATACGCCAGAACCAGGAAAACAACACACATACGCTCGTTTTGCTCGATACAGAGCCCAAACCAATGGAAGCCAAGGACGCCCTGGATATGCTATCGGAGTTCAGCCATGCCGTCGTACTCTCAAGGCTGGCTTCGCCTGACGAGAAGATAACTTATGGAAAAATCGCTGATTTAAAAGGAAAAGGATTGGGGTCTCCCCCATTCGCGATTATCATACCCGGGAAGCTGCATCCTGTGGAGCAGGAATTCCTGGATATGCTATAGAAATGAAAAAAGGCAGAGAATTCAGCAAGCCTTGCCTTTCTTGCTTTTCTTGCCCTTGGCGCCTTTCACCATCTTAGACATGCCCAGAGGCTTCTTGACGGTCTTGACGACGCCGCTCACAAAGTTCTTCAAAGTCGATATCATTCATATCCCTCCTAACCCCAGCGCCCTAACGGCATCTGAGTATATGTTATTTATTATGGTCAAAAGGGTATATAAAGTTATGTTTTTAGGCTAATTGTGTAATAAACCTCAAAACAACGTGGTCTGCTTGCCCAGATCCATGAAGTTCCCGAACCTGATGCCTATCCGGCGGATATCATGTTTATCTTCGTCAAGGAATTGCCTGACCAGCGCAACCTTCTCTTTCCCCGTATCCTCGCTCCATGCTCTTGGTTTCTTAAACGAGAGCGAACGGGTATGCGTTTTCATGTCATCGGTTATGAATATTATCCCGACCGTTGAATAGGATTTCTTCATCTCGAGGAGCCACTGCTTGGCCTCTTTCTCAAGTTCATCCAATTTCGCGAGGATCAGGTACGGGTCCCTTGTCTTCTCCTTCAGGGTGCCTATCCTGCTCACTTCCTCCTGCTCCTTCTCCTCCCCGAGCATGGCAGGATAGCGTCCTGCCCCGAGGTCGATTAGCCAGGAGCCGGTCTTCTTACCGAAGATCTCGGATAGTGCGACAGGATCCGCCTTCCCAAGGTCCTTGACCTTGATAATCCCAAGCTGGTTCAACGCCCCTGCAGTCTTCGGCCCTATCCCAGGCACTTTCTCGACCTCGGAATTCTCGATGAATGAGCGCTGCGCTCTCTCATCAAGGCTCAATAAGCCATCAGGCTTGCTCTTCGATGCTGCCATCTTGGCGCCTAACGGCGATGGCGCCACGCCGATGCTGCATCTGAGCGCGGTCGCCTGGATGATGGCATCTTTCAGACCCGGGGCTTTCTCCGCCGCCTGTGCATCCTCCCCATTCCATTCGTCTATGCTCGCTTGTACGACGTGTTCGACACGCGAACGTATGATCGAATCGATTTGTGCCGACACTTCCGCATAATATTCCCTGTCCGCAGGCAGGAAAATCGATTCGTGGGGAGGAGCCCGTTTCTTCGCCTGTATTATCGGCATGCCTGCATGTATGCCGAGCGCCCTGCCAGGGTAGTTGACAGAGCTCACGACTCCGGAATCGGCGGTGCGTCCGCTATACATGCACACCACGATTATCTTGCCGCTCATCATCGGGCGGCGCCTCTCCTCGGCCTGGGCATAGAAATAGTCCATATCGATATGGATGAACACGTCTCATGTTTCTATTGGAAGCATTATTTAGCTTGCGCTGGGAAACAAAATCCTATGGATGCCCAGGAAAACGCCGTCTACGAAAGGATGGCGAAAGTCTATGATCTCATCTACAACGATGATCTCGATACGGGTTTCTACCTGGCGGAAGCGAAGAACGCCCGCGGGCCTGTCCTGGAAGTCGCCTGCGGAACCGGCCGGATTCTATTGCGTTTCCTCACAAAAGGCATCGACGCGGAAGGTATAGACAGCTCTGGGGCGATGCTTTCCGAGCTCCGCAAGAAGGCAAAAACGCTCAGTTTAGAGCCGCATATCCATAAAGCCGATATGCGCAGGTTCAGCCTGGGAAAGCGCTACAAGCTCATCATCGTGCCTTACCGCAGCTTCCTTCATCTCAAAGATGATGATGAGCGGATGAGCGCTTTGCGTTCGTTCTTCGACCATCTTCAGGATAGCGGGCGCCTGATACTGCATATCTATAACCCTTCACCGGATGACCTCGAACGAGGGGCATCACCATCATTGCTGGAAAGCGAGGATTTGGTATCTGATGACGGCCGGGATTATCATCTCGACTGGTTCATGGGGTATGACCGCAAGACGAGCAGGGCGCATTATAGGATATCCCTATCGTTCGAGGACCGGCCTGAAGATGATGCGGTTTTCGAGATGGATCTCTATTTCCTGCGCTTGAAGGACATCGAACGGCTTCTCGAGCGGTGCGGATTCCGCAATATCCGCTCATACAACGGGTTCGGATATGAGAAGGCGGATGAGAACTCCCGCGAGGTGGTATGGGTTGCCGAACGATGAAGGCGTGTTGAAGGGTTTTTTCTCGCTTTTCAAAAAACAATCAGCGAAAGCAATCCCCAAGCAATCCGAAAAATGCGTCCATTTCACTGACCCTTTGGGGAATTTCGAGCTGGATATCCCGAAAGGCTGGAGGTTCGACCGGGATGTCATCGTGGATTCCGGCCAATACTCCATCTCTTTCGAGGCGCAGGACCGGCGCATGCGTTTCGTCGTATCGGTGGATACGAAACCTCCCGAACCAGCGGATTTCGAATCGTACGTCAGAAAGGAATGCGAAGGGCCGGCCTCTGGAATCCTCTGCGGGATGTCAAAAAAAGAATTCCGGGGATACCTTGGCTATGGCAGGAGATTCATATTCGGCAAAGGGAATGACGAATCGGTCCGGGAGGATCGGATTTTCCTGACTGCAGGAGCTGTATTCACCATCTCGCGCACCCGCCCGATAATTCATTCAGCCCCGGAACCGGATTCAAAAACAAAAATAATCAAAAAAGATGCGAAAGAAGAAGTTCTCGACTGGATGTTCGCTAGTTTCATTGTGAAGAAAGGATTATCTGTGCCGGATATCCCGGAATACCGATGATATCTCATAAGTTATCATTCTCTTTTCCATATCATATTCTATGTTATAATATATGTGAAAATGAGTATATTTATAAAGAGTTTGCGCGTTAATACTTTATGGCAGGACCGAGATTGATATCCCCGCAGACTGATTCTCACAGCACTCACCCGCCTCAGGCGTACAAGCTCCTGGAACGGGGCCCGTTCCCTATCAGAAACGATGCGATGGCCGCGTATAAGAGCATCGAAGCCATCGGGCAGGGGAGCTCGGGCATCGCGAGGAAAGCGATTGATGGCGATGGCAAACCTGTCGTCATAAAGGAGCTCAAGACTATCCTGCTTCCCAACGAGAGCGAGGAGCGCTGCAAAGCCGTCATCGACACATTCGGCAAGGAAGCGTTGATACTCTCCAAGATTTTTCACCCCAACATACCGGAATGCATCGACAGCTTCGCAAGGGAAGTGGATGGCGAGATAAAATTCTATATAGTCACAAGGTATGTCGAAGGAACGAATCTCAGGGAAAAAATGAAGGCCGGAGCGTTCAGCGAAGAGCAGGCAAAAGATTTATTGAAACAGCTTCTCGAAACTACAAGATACCTCCAATCGTTCGATAACCCGATACTTCATCGAGATATAAATCCAAGCAATGTCATTCTCGATAACAAGGGCAGGTATAACCTGGCCGATTTCGGCATCGCTGCGATACAGGCCCATGGAACGATAAACGGCACGGAATGCGGGACTGCCGGCTATGCCGCCCCCGAGCAGATTGTCCTTGGGAAAGCGTCCGCATCTTCCGAAGTCTATAGCATCGGCGCGACCGTCATCAGCATGCTCACGGGAAAGCCGCCTTACGATATGGGCAACGACTGGCAGGAGGATTTCATCAGCCACGCTGATATCTCGCCAGGGTTTGCAGCTGTCCTGAAGAGGATGGTGGCGGTGAACAAGGACGAGAGATGCCAAAACTCCGCTGAAGCGTCCCAAGCGCTGGAACATTCGGGCAAGGTTATCGCGCTTGCAAAAAGCGCATCAGCTTCATCTAACGATTCGCTCATGAAGGATTTGGATAACCTCGATAAGAGGAACACGAAGGCGAAAAAGGCATACGAGAAGGAATTGGGCCGAAAGGCCGCAGATATCCTGCACCTGATCAGGAAGATGCTGGACATGAGGAAGCGGATTCAGGCGCCTCACACTGATTATCAGCATGGGGAAGACAGGCAATATATCGAGCTTTGGAACATGAGTTGCAGGGTGCATACGAAAGGGGAAAAAGACATCGTCAACATCGATCCGCACCCTGAGCGGGTTCTATCTGTTTGCGTCTCCACTCTGGTAGCCATGCCAGGCATAATAACATTGATGGTGGATCATTTTCAAAACCGGATATTTACAAGTATCGGGTTTCTCTTTATCGCCGTCAGCTTGGCAACCTTCGCCGTGTCATATTCCATTGAGAATGCGGTGAACAGGTTCAACAATATCCGTAAAATCAAAAGAGTCCTGCGCGAATTCCCTGGTACTCCGGAAACAGTGGTCAAGCTTGCGAAAAAGGTTCGCGCATCGATAGTCGAGAAGAATAATGATTTAGATTCGAACACAAAGAAGCTCTCGGATAAAGGGCAGGCTGAGTCATCGGACTCCATCGAAAGAAAGACTGCAAATGCTAGTCCTTCTGACAATTCTGGGGGAGCCATCATTAAAAGCTCTAAACCTAAGATCAGGGTGACGTCTATCACTACGCAAGACGGGCAGAAAAAGATTAGGGTGAAGCGTGAGGAAAAAGCGGAAGAAGCCTCGGCGGAGATTTCAAGCGACGGATCCAAGAAATCCAAGGGCTCCGCCTGAATAGAATCCATTTTATTCCCGTCGATATATATCTATTTTGATTTTTAATGTCAGTCGAATCAGGGGCGGATACGGCGAATCCGAGAAATCCGGGCAAACCCACCCGCCCGATCCCGAAACGGTTCATCGAGCGCTACTCTCGGGTAGTGGACGACACGGACGCGTTCTTTTCCATCCTCACAACCCCGGTCCCGAAATCATTCCGCGTAAATACGATAAAATCAGATGCGAAGACCGTCATGGAGCGGTTCGATTCCTACGGCATGTCGTACCGGCAGATGGGGTGGTACGAAGACGCTTTCACGACAGATAATCTCGATATCGGTTTCTCCCTCGAGCATTTCACCGGTGCCATCTACATCCAGGAGCTGACGTCCATGCTCCCGCCTCTTGTGATGAGAAAGGAACTGGAGAGCGCCTCGCTTGTCCTTGACGGATGCGCGGCACCGGGCTCCAAGACCACTCAGATAGCCGCGATGATGGATAACCTGGGTGTGATATTCGCCAACGACAGCGATTACAGCCGCATCAGGGCATTGAAATTCAATCTTGAGAAGACGGGGGTGCTCAATACAGTCATTACGAATATGGGCCTGCAGAAATACCCCTCCCGCCAATTCGACTGCGTTTTCATCGACGCCCCCTGCTCATCTGAAGGTACATGCCGCAAGAACGACAAGATATTCTTCACATGGGATGAAGGGTATATCGCGAAGAACGCGGAGATGCAGAAAAAACTCATCCTGAAAGGGTTCGATCTGCTCGCCCCGGGCGGGATGATGATATATTCGACATGCACCTTCGCCCCGGAGGAGAACGAGGCGGTCGTGGACTGCCTTCTTTCGCAAAGGGAAGGCGCGAAAATCGAGAGGATTGAGATACCTGGCCTCAAGACCGCGAACGGGGTCGCGGGTTTCGAAGGGGCAGAGTACGATTCTTCGGTGAAGGACTGCATCCGGATATGGCCTCACCATAACGATACGGACGGGTTCTTCCTGGCAGGGGTGAGGAAATGAGGAGTTCCAACCGAATGACTGGAGAGCAGAGCGGGCGCCGTTTCAGGAAAGGCGAACGCGAAGAAGGCGAATTGAAAGGCAACCCCACCACCCTGACCCAGTCCCGAGTCTTAGATTACCTTGAACAAAGGTTCGGGCTCGATAAATCGCTCTTCCTGGAATACTCTTTCTATCTCGGCGTCAAGGACCGGCTGTACCTTGGTCCCCGCTCGGACCGTGCAGACATGAACGGCATGAGAGTTGCGACGGTAGGGCTGATGGTCGCAAGAGCTGACGAGCATATCAAACCTACGACTAACCTGCTTCAGGTTTTCGGTAGAAGAATAGCGAAAAGCGTGATAGATCTGGATAAGGAAAAGGCAGGAAAATTCGTTTCGGGCGAAGATATAATCCTCACTCCAAGCGAAATAGGCCTTGTAAGCGAAGGCTACGTGCTACTGCGATATCTCGGCATCCCTCTCGGCTGCGGGCATCTGAAGGACAGGGCGATAAAGAACATGCTTCCCAAAGCCAAACGCCTGAAACTCAGGTTCATCTGAAGAAAGAATTCTTAGGGTGATGGGGAATATTTATATACATGTTACACTATAATTAATAACATGAAACAAACCAGAGCCAGGCAGATCCATGATAGGCCGGCCGAGCTTCTCAGGTCGAATCCTGTCCGCGCGTTCTGGAAAGCCAGCCTGGATCCATTGGATTCAGGGCGCGCCGAAGGGGATGTGCGCATAACCATCGAATCCCCTGAATCCGACCATAGGAAAAGGGAGATCAGCTTCCGTTGCCTGACTATCGACGACAGGATGATGGTGCTCGGTATCGGCAAGCTTCTGGAAACGAGGCACGAGGATGATGAGATAGTCCAGACCCAGTCTGTGATCTCGTATGAAACAATACCGTTCAACATCGTCGAATTCCTAATAGACCTCAGAAACAACATCGAATCCCAATGGGAGCATATGCAGCGCTCTGTCAAAGGACGGATGATGAAGGCGGAGGGGATAGTCGTCGCGAGGTTCAAGCACATATTGACCCCGGAAGAGGATATGCGCATCCAGGCAGTGCAAACGCATATAATTGATCCTGAATCAAAAGAGAATGATGGCAAGCCCCAAAGCCGTGGAAGTGTGCGCCAATTGCGGCCAAGTCGCGAAGGAAGCGACTGATTCATTTAAATGCAGCTCCTGCGGCTCCCACATCTGCGTCGTCTTGCCTTATAATACATTCAAACAGATGGTGAAATCCGGCCTTGCCAAGGAATAAGCGGAAGGTTATTAGCGCTTGATGGCTCGTTCCTAGATATATCCGTTTCAAGCGTATCCCGCTTCCTACCGACATACATTTTTATACCCTCTCTTCAAGGTATGGACAGGGGAAAAATGGAAGACACTATCGAGATATGTTCTGGTTGCGGCAAGATCCCGCGTATCATGGACAAGATGAGCGGATTCTTCGTATGCTCCAGATGCGGAGAGCGGTCGACCATCTTCGTCCAAGCAGACGACTACGAGAGGGTCGCGACGGATTTGGACAAGAGATTCCACGAGATGATCCTCCGGAAGAAGTCCGAAGAGGCCAAGGCCGAGCCTCTGATCATCCCAAAAGCGAAGGCGAAGAAGAAAACGAGCGCCAAAGCGCCGATCAAACCAAAAAAAATATCCAAGGCTCGACCTAAAGCGGCTAAGATTAGCAAATCCCGGGCAAAAAAAAGATAATTTCACGGCGCTCCGCCATTCTTATTCTATTATGTTTCTGAAAGTGTCAATACAAGAATCATTAAATATGTTATCCCCGATAATCTAATCATGGCGTATAATCCTTACCCGAGGCTGACATTCGCGAAGAAAAGGGCTTCTGACATGCAGCGGCCCGGCACCCCATATCAAATCAGCAATGAGACGGTGATGGATTACTACCTCAAGCGCCTTCACGCCCAGGTCATGTTAGACTCCAGGGTCAGCGACACGGATAGGGACGCAGTCGTCAACGTTGCACAAAACGATGTATTGGGCCTTCTCAGCGGCCAAGGCATCAAGAAAATCCTCGACCGCGCGATAGCGGTTGCATGCCCGTCCGCATCGCTTCAGAAAGAGCCGGCACCCACGATATTCATCCCGCATCACGAGGGCATCCAGCTCGATGAAAAACGCATCGAGAGGGTCGTATTGAAATCCTCGATAAGCGAGGATGTCGTACGGAGGCAGATGAGATTGATGCTGAAAACTATTTCGAAAGGGCGGTCCGTAAGCCAGAATGCGTTGAACACCCTCATGAAAGTGCTCAAACCCGATCCGAAAGACCGCATCGACGTGTCTACTGCGGACCCGACCAAGAAGAAGGGATTCGATGCCATTCTCATCCTGATGCTCCACGTGGTGGAGATAGAGAAGAACCCATACGCGTTCGGACGGGTGAATCCGTCGACTTGGTCTCACAACAGCCCTCAGATAATCGAGGCCATTAAGAACGCGGATTTGGACGACCTTATAGTGAGGGGCCAGCTCGGGATAATAGCACTCACCAGCCCGTTCCGCAAAGTCAGGAACGCCGCGGAAAGGGCGTTGAAAGGTCAAAGATGACAAAGGGATATCCTGCATCTTTGGACAATATTAATAATTTCGTTGATATATATCGATTCCTGAGATGTTGATAATATGTTGGAACGAGCTATCGAGACCCGCCAGGTGTATGATTCACGCAATTTCGCTGCCCAGAAGAAGATGATAGAGAAAGCCCTCAGAACGACCCCTCCATTAATCCAGCTCCTCCACGAAGATACGAAGTGCTTCCCTAACCGATTCATCGCAACATATTCTTCGAATGCCCATCATTTCAAGCCGGCGCGCGAAGTGGGGGATCTCCCTATCCTCGAATTCGCAGGCTCGGTCGCCGATGCATGGGTTAGGAATCCGACGGATTCGCTCGCTGTCGCGCGGGATTCCTCGGTATTCGAATTCTTCGGCCCTAAACTGATTGTGATTATCAGGGCAGCGGCGGATTTGATGAGAAGGGTCGAGATAAGGCAGGATGTCTTCCATATGATAAATGATACCTATGGGCTCGGGCGTTCGCAGCTCGATGCGCCGTTTGAATCCTCGGTCGCGGGAAGATCGAGCCCTGATCCATTCGAAGGGCATCCCCCACCTCGGATCCGGACGCCTCCACGGATACTTGATGATGGCCTGATGAGGGAGTATGATACGACGATGACCGAGGTCGCGCGCCGATTGATAGTCGGATTCAGCCCGTTGGTATGATGCACAGAGGTTATTTCTATATTTCTTTTGGAATTTCTTAATATTATTTAGATTATTCTAATATTCATTGGTATTTCATGGTCGAAAGAGTTATATTCCCTTCATACCAAATATATATCATGCAAAACAAATTATCGTCTCAGGCAGTCCGTGTCGGTGCTTGCGCAGTCATCGCTTCTTTGGCTTTTTCCTCATGTAAGGCCTCTCCGGAGCGGATGGATACGACTACTAAATCTACAGCCTCAGCTTCTGTCTCAGCTGCTCCGAAACCATCCATATCTATAGAAACTGCACCATCGGAATCATCCAAAGCAGCTCCAGCAGCAACGATTGCCCCGGAAACCAAAACATCGTCCAAAGTAATCTCTGAAACAGATGTCCGCAATGATATGAAAATGCCGCGTCTCGTCATAGTCGGCGATGATATCATCGAAAACCAGTCGGACCAGGCCGTTGCCAAAAGGATCGCAGAACTGCTGCGAAGCGACAGCGCGTGCAGCGGAACGCTCGGCTGCGACGCAATCGGAAAAGCCAGGGGAGGCCAGCTCATCCGCGACGGAATATTCAAGGATTTCAAGGTGGCGCTGAATGACCCGGATACCAATACGATCGCGGTCCAGGGCGGCCTCCATGACATGCTTTGGTGGATATCGAAGACCCCGGCAGAAGGCCAAGAGAAATCGTTCCAGCGTCTGCTTTCTAGGTTCGATGAGATGATATCCCTTGCCAATGAGAAAAACAAGCTCCTCGTGCTCATGACGATGACGCCGTGGCGGGGTATCGAAGGATGGACTCCCGAGGCCCAGCAGTTCACAGTCAGATTGAATGATTACCTTCTTTCGAAAAGGCACCGGACAGGTGTCCTGGTTCTTGATGCCTACAAGCTTCTTGTGATAACAAATCCAGCGTGCGAAGCAGAAGCCGGGATGATGAAAGCAGGCTATCGCGGGAAGGATCAAGCGCACCCGAATGAGGCAGGCCAGCGTGTCATCGCTGAAGGGATAGTCCAGGCTTTAGGTAAAAACGGGCCGATAACGAGACCCGAGAATGTCGAGGGCACGGCTAATCCGATAACCGCCTCCCCTTGCGATCCCAAACCTTCAGACGCAGGAACCAAAGTAGCGGATTCGGGAAAGGACTAGCTGCCATTCTAAAGACGCTGTTGCCGCCAATAATTGGCCCCCGGACAGCCTCTCGTCAGGATAAGGTTTATAATTGTATTACCAGAATCACCCATTTAGGTTGACCATATGTTCGAACGCGTAGTTTCCACCAGGGCAGTCTTGGATTCGCCTCTTAATTCGCACAGGAAGAAGATGTTGCTATCCGAGCTGAAATCTCAAGCTTCCCTCATCGATGTTCTCAATAGAGAGGTTCCCTCTGATCCATCGAGGTTCAAGCAGGTCTATTCCGATTTCGCTCATACGTTGAGACCGAAGGTCCGGCTGGATGATACCCGGATGTTGAGATTTGCCGAAGCAGTGGCATTGGCATGGGTCCATAATCCGATTGAAAGCTTCAAGGTAGCAAGGGTTAGCTCCATATACTCGTTTTTCGGTCCTGAGATGCTGGCGCTACTCCGTTCGATATCTGAATTGTCAGCCAAGGCCAATGGGTTCGATGCATACATAGATAATGAAATAGATCTTGACATACGGAGATCCAACCCCCGCTTAAAAAAATGCTTGCGCGGACCTGTCCTTTCACACGTCTTCAAGAATGGAGGGATACCGTTAGATGCGCCTCCAGTGATATTCCATGATGAATTCACAAAAAAAGCAGAAGAGAATCTTGAGGAGATAACCCGGCGTTTGATAATCGGATGCAGCCCATGGTTCTGATTTTCTCGATTTTTTATGGATATCTTCAAGTAGATTCTATTTGTTGAGGTTGTTTTGTGATATGAAATGGAGGAAATAGAAGTTATATAATCGAAATGCACTAGATAATATTTATGCCCCAGAATGATATTTCCCCCTCCAAATTGATTGATATTCTGAAAAAGGCGAGCGAGATACTTCGCGAACCATTAGAAGATGTTACAGAAAAAATCGCAAGTTTCGTCGACTCTCGAGGGGGGATGCAAGCTAAGCCGTTTGCCATGTTGGTCGAGCGCAACGCTTCGGCAAAGGTATTAGATTCCAGCGAGAACCCTATCCGATATGTTTCAATTAAGATTGAAGATAGGGTTCCATTCACGATTTCAAGACAATCAGCCCGGGTGTTGGACAAAGAGACGAAGCAGATGGTCGATACTTATAGATTATTCATATCCAATTCAAATCTCAGCGATCCTCAATGTGGAGGGAAACCAGAATCGTATCAATTCGAACGTCGCGGGTTCCGAAGACAAATCGATAGAATGGACTATTCAAAATGCAGAAGAAGATTGAATTAGCTACAATATTTCGCTATTATCGACGATAATTCTATCCTTTTCGCCTGTTTTAGGGCCGGGGGTTACGCCACGCTAAACCCTAAGATTATATTGTGTGAAAAATTGGGATAAAAAGAAAGTATTAAAAAGATGGACTGGGTAATAGAAACATGCACTACTCAACCCAGATTCAATGCCGAAAAAACACGCAACCAGACAAATCCGACTTGACGTCTAAGAGAATCCTTCCACCTGATGCCTTGCGTGAACAAAAAGTAAATACGTTTTCCTCTTACAAATTGATCTCAGTCGCCAGCATAGTATCATATACTGCGATCGCTGCATTGGCATTAAGCTTATCCACGGCGTCAGACGCAAAAATCTCTTCCGGAGCCTGCGACGGGCAGTTTGCTGGATTAGGTCTGGCGATTGCGACGACGGCAGTCCTCGAGAAGCGGTTGGGCCAATTGAAGGCGAAGCGGGAATTGCTTTGCGCGATTTCGAACATCCGAATCGATTGAAGGGATGAAAGTATCATGAAACGCCTTTACAATCCCAATCCCGATACTCGGCCCTATCAACGAGAATCCCTTATTTGGTTCATCCAAGATGGGGCTTCAACGATGCTCACAAAGGAGTATCCTGGGTATGCGATAGGTTTCAAGGCTGAGAGTGGTTCTCGGGGAGTTTTCCGGAAAGCAGTAGACGTCTTTTCCAAAAAAACAGGGAATTGGGAAGTGAATGGCGGCTTGGATCCGTCAAAGGCTGAGATCGACCGTTTCAAACAGGATGTGTATGAATTGGCAAGGGTGGCTACGGACGTCAAGGCGTTTGTTGATGGTCACCCGGAATTGAAAACTGGATGATTTCGCTTATAAAAGTAATCCGATTCCCGATCCAAATCAATTTACCAATATTCTTTGAATTTCTAAGAGTATCTTAGATGAAAAATATTTCTTCATTTTCTATTGACGTTAAATCTATTCTTTCGGGTAGTTTTAGGGGCGGAGGCCTACCTAAACGGATACGAAATCGTTTTTTGTTTTGTTATTGAAAAAGGTAATCTAGGAATATTTAAATATTCCATGATACATATTAAAATTATGAAAACGCTTACCACAAGGAATTCAGCTATTTTGAAAGTCGGAGCCCTCGCCATCCCAGCAGCAATGGCTTTTGGATGCAGAAACGTAGATTTTGATTGTTTCCCTTTTGATCCGATGGGTCCGACAAAATCAGAAAAGGCGACTATGCAGGTAAGGAATGCTGAGGCGAAAAAAATCCTGGACAGGGCGGTGCACGAGCAGATCTGCAAAGGCGAATCAGGCAAATTGTTCTATTCACCTAATCCATCTCAACGATTGGAGATAATGAATGACAGGGAAACGACGGCGCAGATATTATACGCCAAGATCCCGACGGGGAATGTACTGGTCAGCGGAGACGTTTGGGTAACTATCACCGGCAATTCAGATGCTTCAGCTGAACCGACTGGGGTTTCGTTCAAAGTGACTTATGGCAAGCAGGGGTACTTCCTTGGCAGCCCAACTTTGCCAGTTGTAATGGAGAAGAATTATACTGGACAGATAGATGCGTGCAAAAAGGAATAATACGTATTACATTAAGGTTTGAATATGGATAAATATCGCCAGAAAGATCCAAAAGTTATCAAATTCCGCAAACCGAAAGCAATTACAGAACCCCAGGTTCTTGATCAAATCCTGCGAAGAGAACAGCTTCAGAGATTTCATCCGAGCAGATATTTTGATGCAACTATTGAAGTGCCATGTTCACAGCTTACAGAAAAAACGTTATCGAGGATGATTATTACAATCGATAGGCCGATAACTGGATTGAACCTCGCCCGTACAACGATGGTTCAATTTGTTCCCAGAACTACAAGCCTGGATAATGGATTGTTAAAAATCCGTGGTGACGTTATTGCGGATGTTGAAATCCCTCGCTTAATCGCAATAAAAATCATTCGAGAAAACATTGAAGACGAGTTAACCAATGAAACCTCGTCTAAGTAAACCGATTTTCCATTTCCAAACCTTATCAGTAAACCGTCCGCTCGCGAGTTTTAGCGTTTTCGGCCCCATGGTTCACAGTCACGATGTTGATTGGGAGAACGTGATGGTGGAATAGGGCTTCCAGCTATGAAACTGGCCAAAAGAATGGAATTTGCTACTTTTGAGGTGCGTTTGGTTTACCTATTTGAGGTAGTGATATCTTGGGTTTACTAATTTGATATGCTAATAACCCACCGCATAGTGAAAAAAATATTTCTACCAAACAAATAACAGCGGAGCCAAAAACATATCCGATTATTACAAGAGCCAGACTAGTATTGGCAGGTGGATTTAATATGGGCTGGCCATTTAGAAGATGTTCTCCATATGATAACAACAATTCTGCGATCAGCCCCAAAATGCCAAAAACGACAAGGACAGATATTGCATCTGAAATTTTACTAGTAGCATTTTTTCTGAAGTAAATCAGCGAACCGACAAAATAGCCTATTATTCCTGGTGAAAAGAAGCTAACAATCCAAATCACAAAACCAATCAAAGTTATGGAGGATGCGTCCTGGGCGATGCTAATACATCTTACACCGTATTCATTAATTTGCTGTCCTACGAGAGAGCAAAAACCTACCAGTTGAATTGCGATTCCTAATCCTTCCGTCAATATTACGAGAATTACCAAACTTAAAAATAGCGTTTTCCAGTCTATTTTAAGCATGATTCCACCATTTTCTCACTCTCTTTTAGTATTTCCTAAACTCTTTTTCCTTTCTCCTCGTCCCGGTAAACAAAATATGAGTAAACGAATAGGAACACCGTTCCAACCAGGATGAACACTATCGCTGGCCAGAAGCCCACCCAAGGAATCGCCCCAAGAATCGAGATCAACCCGGCGACCTTGAAAATCACAGCTCCGGCCTTATGCGTCTTGTCCCAGACCACATCGCTGCTCATCGTCCAAGGTGTTCGGATCCCCATGAACCAGTTCCTCTTCGATTTCTCGAGGAAAAAGCCGAGATAGATGAACAATAACCCGAGAAGTATCGGCATAGTGATGCTGAAATCTATCATCGTCCCGAGATTCCACAAGATAGATTGTATCTGGACGAGAAGCAACACTGCAGCTACAACTATGAAGAATCTCTCGTATTGGACCTTGAAGCCCTCCAGATTCGCCTTAAATGGGTCTATCTTCGGGATTACAAAGCATAGCGCCAATATTAACCCCAGGACGAGAGGCATGATGAAAACGCCGAGTTCTTTGGACAGATATCCGTTCGGCTTGCCCTGGGCATTCCAATGCGTAACGATTTGACTGGGCAGAATAGCATAGGCGTATGCTCCAATGGCGATGGAGATTATGAAAAGGACAACCAATGCCATCTGTTCGTTGCTTGCCATGACGAGAACACTCAACCAGAGTTAATATACGTTGCTTTTCTCAATCTCTTTTAGTATTTCTAATATCATTCTAGAATCTTTGAATTCTTGTAATGCTTGAAGTGATTATCCTTGCTGATGATCATCGCCATTTTCATCTCGGCGTGTTTCATTATCACACAATCGACAAGGGATATCCCCGGCTCAACCTCCTTTAATTCAGCATGAAGGAGCCCAGCTTCTTTGGCGATGTTGGAATCAAGATTTAATATCAAGGAGTTCTCCTCAAGCGCAGAGATGAAACCGGTCGGGTCCAACTTTGCCCTTTTTAATTTGCTGACGAGTTCGCAAAGGACCACGGTCGGAATCAGGTTTTCAACATCCTCTTCTTCAAGAAGCTCTTTTACCTGTTTTCCCTGAAGCCCGCCCTGGAAGAACTCCAGGAGCGCCGACGTATCATATACTACCTTATATCCCCCAGACATCCAATCGATCCTCCGTGCAGCTCCAATTAACGTGTTTACCCTTCAACGCCCCGAATAATGAATCCAGTTTCTTGACGTCTTTGTTCTTTTTCTTTTGGATCTGGGCAACGACATCGCTATTCGCTTTGATTCCTAGAGAATTGCAGATGTCTGCCGGCACGAAAAGTGCTATCGAATTCCCGACCTGCTTGGCCTTAACGACTATCGATACGCTATCCATCAATCCACCTTTGTTAAATGTATTTAATTATACATGTTATATTAATACCTATGTATATATTTTTCCAAAGAATGGCAAATAGGCGCGTTCGCCAGCTTTCTCGTGCTCGCGGACATGCCGGCTATCGTCGTGGACCATTCAATCGGGAATTCTGCGGCTTCTTGGACGGATCCATCTAGAACGCTCGCCCTGAAAGACCGGACCCAGCCGACTTCGAGATAAGCCGGGCGCATTGCCAGGATATCGGATCCCGGATCGTTTACACAGCAGATGATGGCATTTTCTCATTCTCTATTTTCATGGAATCATCGTCATATGAAAGCGGACATTACCATGCAAACAAATACTGTCCATGCGAATAAAAGCATGAATCTGGCTATTGGATTCTCGATGAAAGACTCCTTCCTCCATATTGATAATTTCGGGGTGAAAAGCAGGAAAGCCATCAAACAGCTCAGATCTAACACGATCGTATCTCTGAATGAGTTTCCCCCGAGCAATCCCAACGGCGATAATATCATCAATCCTACAAGAAACGCGAGAATTGTGGCCCGAAAATTCGTCCGAAGACCCGATCGAATCGTAAGGGGAAACCACTTTTCCCCTTCATAACAGAACCACCCATTCCGATCTTCTTTGTTCATATCTCTCGATCTCTTTTGGCATTTCGTATAGGCGTAAATGCAGATTTACTGAAATAGAAGATAACCGCTCCGATGAGTATCAGGCACAACCCGATGAAAAACGTTATGTTTGATTGCACGAAGGTGCCTGAAACCTTATACGAATAATTCCCGCACGTCCCGAGAGACTCGTTTTTTATCGAACCGACAAATATCGCGCCGATCTCGTTATCGCCCTGGAACATGATAGGTTTGGTCGCTATCTGATGATCGAATGTCCCATCGCCGGAACAGGTTTGGGAGCTGAGAATGTTTCCTGTCTGTGTGCAGCTGACCCTTGGAAATAGCCTCGGGGATAGACTTGGATATGCCTCGCCTGTATACGTCGAAGCGAAATCGATTGCGGTCATCTGAGTGCCAGGAACTAGGACCACTGAGGCATTGTTGACATCCCCTAGCCCGATGATGTTCATCGAGACATGATAGGTATCCGGGATCACGGCGGGGCAAGTCGCTGCCCAGCTCGATAGCGCCAAAACAAGAAATGCTATGAAACCAACAAACAGATTATCGAATAGAGATATCTTCGGCATATAACCATTCCCTATCTTACGATAATAGATATCGTATTTAACCTCTTCGCCAAGCTTCTCAATCTCTTTTGTAGTTCTCAAATTCTTTTTCCTTTATCCTCGTCCCTGAAAACAAGATAGGAGTATACGAAGAGGAACACCGCTCCGAACAGGATGAATGCTATCGCTTGCCAGAGGCCTATCGCCGGATATATCCCAAGAATCGATATCGCCCCAGCCACCTTGAAATTCACAGTCCCGGCCCATTTCGCTTTCCGCTATTTAAACCTTGCGTTATCGTCCGTAATATCCGCCCGAGGTACAAGCCTTTTAAAAGCATGATTGATTAGCCTCTCCAATGTCCAATCCCAGGCACTTAGAGTTGGCCAGCAGACGCCAGCGCAATCCCTCGACGAGGATGCCATCGCATTACAGCGTCAAACCCGAGCCGCTGGAAAGCCTTCAATCCATCGAACCGGTCTATGGGATGAAAGACAAGCCGGTATCTTCCTCTCCGCCAAGCAACTCGAAGGTCATCGCAAGGATGGCCGACGACCAGGACAGGGAGGTTTTCGGGGTCGTCATGGAGACTGTGCGATCAAGCGGAGCCATACTCTGCCCCCACGATGTCCCGGATGCAGACGCTTTCGGAGCGGCATATGCTGTAAGGGCATTCTTCCAGACCGAAAATATCCCGACGACTATAGTGGCCGAACGCATCATCCCGAACTCCGACCTGCTCTTGCTGGCGCTCGGAATCTCTCCGGTCGGTTGGGATTCTATAAGAGCCGACGACCTCCGCCCGATAATCACCCTGGACACCAGCTCCAGGAACACGTTCAGGAAAGGGGCGGAACGGAAGAACAGGGTGATACTTTCCATCGACCATCATTATGCTGACCAGGCCAAGCTCGAACCTGTCTACAGGATAATAAACCGGCAGGCAGGCTCTACATGCGGCATCGTGGCATCCCTCATTCCGGGCGAGCTGATAGATCCATTGACCGCCCTTGCCTTGGCCGCAGGCATATCCTGCGATACGCAGAGGCTTCTGACAGCCGACGATGAGACCTTGAGACTGTTCAGGCGCCTGAGAAGGATATCCAAGGTCCCGAGGCACAGGATCGACGAGCTGGCCTTCCCGTCGCTCAAGAGGGATGTCCTGGCCACACTCATCGCCGAGCTCTCATCCATAAGGAGCGTAGTCTATAATGAGAGGGTCATCGCCGTGTGCATGACTGCTATAAAGCCACCGGCCATCATGGTCACTCTCATGCGCGAAATGGACATCGACATCTCGGCGGCGCTTTCTCCGCTCTCGCACAGGAGGTTCCAGCTCTCGCTGAGGGTGAACCAGAAGAACGCCTTCGAATACGGCATCAAGGCGCATGAGCTGGCCCGTTCCATAAGCAGCAGGTGCGGTTCGTTGTCCAAAGGCGAAGTCGGCGGGCATGATGATATGGCAGGCGGTACGCTGCCTGGCCAGTACGAGGATATCGTTGACCATATCATCGCAGCGGTCCGTGAAGCGGTGGATAAGGCGCTGGCCAAGCCATGAAAAGGGCATGCACCTATCTTACAGCCGCGATTTCCTGTTTCCATGCGTTTTTATCGATGCTTTTAATAGGTCACGATAAGGATAGTATTAATAAAAGTGTGTGAATATTATAATTATTGTGAGCCGAATTAAGCGCGAGGGTCCTAGTACCAAGGACATGCATGAGACTTTTGCTTCAGAGGAGCCGCCCACATCGAGGCGTGGGTTCCGCGCAGTGACCAGCCTCACAGACACCCTTTCCAGATACCGGGATCTTCTGGACCATCTGCCCCAAATCGTTTTCGAAACAGACAGAAAAGAAATCGAGTGGACCTTTATACGTACTCCTACGGAGTGGGACGAACAGAAGACCCTCTGTGAGTGGTTATGTAGGGAACACCCGCGTTTAGTTTTTTGGTCGGTACC
>CAILMU010000220.1 GCA_903835325.1 uncultured Microcaldota archaeon
CAGACGACTACAGCAAAAGTCTACATGCAAGGAAAAGATAATGTGCGCAGCGAGGTCGCTGTGACCAGCGCAGGCGCCACCTGCACCAGAATAGTCTCGATAGGCAAAGGCAACATCTACTACATGGGATGCATGGAAGGCGCGCTTTTCCCGGCAGGCGGAGGCGCGGAGAATCCTTTTGCTGGCTGCGAATGGCTCTCGATGAGCGCGAACCAGAGCAGCACGCCAGGCGCAAGCACGAACAGCGTTCCGGATTACTCGGGCGTCCCCTCATCGCAAATAAACTGCCAGCCCTGGATATACGACGCATCCAAGTTCGCCGTGAACGGGAAGGTCTGCGACCTTGACCAGATCATGAAGGATCTCACAGCAAACATCCCGAGCAGCGGGAATTGACGCTTATGACGGGGGATCCACCATAACTCCACCCATCCCTCCTTCTGATATGGTGGTCCCCCTCATAATATCATTTTTTGTCTGCCGCCTTTGATGACATTTATATTTGTTTGCCACTTTCCCAGCGTTTTCGCTCCCCGGGCATGTTCGGTTTTATATTCTTTTCTTAGGACAATAGACCAGGGACACAATCTTGAGATTCGGGTGGTGAACAATTCTATGTTCGATGACATAATCAAGGCAGCCAAAGACAGCAGCATGCCGGCCCAAAACGCGGCAGAAGGAAAAGCCGAAGAGCGCAAATCCGAGAAGAAGCCGGATAGCCCTGAGAACGAGGAGCCGAATAATGTGCGCATCGCTGTTATCGGCGTCGGCGGGGCAGGCTGCAACTGCGTGAACCGGATATTCGCCAGCAACATAAAAAGCGCGGTGACGATAGCCATCAACACGGATGGCAAGCACCTGAACATGATAGGCGCGCACAAGAAGATACTCCTAGGAAAGGTCATCACCAGAGGCCTCGGCGCAGGAGGCGACACGACTGTCGCCAAGAAATGCGCAGAAGCCGACCGCGAGATGCTTAAACGGGAGATAGGCGAGAACGAGCTCGTCTTCCTCTGCGCCGGCATGGGCGGCGGCACCGGCGGCGGCGCTGCCCCGGTCATAGCGCAGATAGCAAAAGACCAGGGCGCGATAGTCGTCGCGATGGTCACATACCCCTTCGCCCTCGAGCGTGTGCGCCTCCGGAAAGCGCAACAGTCGCTCCAGGAACTGGTCAAGGAATGCGACACGGTGGTCGTTATAGACAACAACCGCCTCGCGCAGTTCGCTCCCAACCTTCCGATTAACAAGGCGTTCCAGCTCGCAGACGCCATCACCACGAGGGCTGTGACCGGGATCTCGGACACAATCATGTTCCCGAGCCTCATCAATGTGGATTACGCCGATGTGAAGAGCGTGATGCAGGGCGGAGGCCTTTCCATGATATCGCTCGGCGAGGGGCAAGGGCACGACAAGGTCACTGATGTGGTGAAAGACACCCTCAGCCACCCGCTATTGGATGTGGATTATGAAGGGGCAAAAGGCTGCCTCATCCACCTGGAAGGCGGGCCCGACCTGTCTCTGGGGGATGCGATAAAAGCAGGCGACCTGCTGACGCAGAGCTTCGATGAAGGAGCGAGCGTCAAGATGGGCGCCCGCGTCAACCCGTCGCTGAACGGAGCCATCCGCATCACAGCCATCATTACCGGGATAAAATCCCCGTACATCCTTGGCAAGAGCGTCACCGAGCGTGTCGGAGAGGAGCCTGCCCAAGGCGGCGGGGAGAACCTGGAATACCTTTAATATTTTTACCTATCGATTCATCCGTTTTGAGCGGCCAGGCTTTCTGGCATATCCGAATCAGTTTGTGTATCTTGTGATGTACTAGCAATCTGAGTATTGGCGGTGTTGTGTAATGTTTTTGGGATTCGATCTTCCGATGTTCTTGTTGGTGGCCTTTGTTTCGACCTTCCTGCCTGGCGCGATAATCTCCTATTCGCTTTTCCGGAAAGACGAGATGCCGTTCCTGGACAAGATCCTCATAGGTTTCGGCATCGGCATGGTGGCCCTCGCCCTCATCCCGTTCCTGGCATACCTCGCCCTCGGCATCGATTTCAGCTTCAACCTGGCAATCGCGTCAACGATACTCCTTTACCTAATCGCCATGGCCCTTTTCATCTACTCCAAGTCCTACGAGGATATCCTCTCTTTCAAGCTCTCTTCCATAACACCCGGCAAGATAACGCTCTCAAAAGAGCTCATCAAACCGCTGGCGCTCCTCATAATCCTGATATTCTCATACATGGCCAGGGTCGGGAGCTTCAGCCCGGTCTTCTACGAGCTCGATCCTTATTTTTATACGTATATGGCGCATCAGATACTTTCTGTCGGCCACAACCCTGTCAATGACACCACGGCCTGGTATCCTGAAGTGACAACGGCCCACCGTGGGATACCGGCCATCTCGTACCTGGAGTCTTCATGGTATTCGCTCTACACCAAAGGCGCGCCGTATATCAATGCAGGCGATAGGCACGACAACATGCTCCTTGCGCTCTTCGCTTCCATGTATCCGCCGATCGCCGGCATGCTGGCTGTCTTCTTCATCTATCTGCTGGTCTCTTCCCTCGGGAAAAGGGAGTTCGGCATAATAGCGGCAGGCATCGCCGCATTCCTTCCGGTCTTCATCTTCAAGCTCTCGGCAGGCGAACAAGAGATCCAGCCATACGCGTTCTTCTCGCTGTTCTTCTTCTATGCTATGTTCGCACTTTCCATAAAACGCAAAGGCGACCTTAGGTTCCCTCTCCTTGCCGGCCTCGCTTTCGCAGCAGTCTCCCTGGGGTCATCTTCAGAGATCCTTGCCATATCCGCCTTCATGATATACATGGCTATCCAGCCCACGCTCCTCTTCCTCCGCGGTGATGATCCGGAAGAGCTCAAACAGATCATCTTAATGGCCCTCCCTATATTCGTCATAGGGCCTCTTCTTGGGAGCAGCATACTAAAGGATGTGTTCGGATATGGCACCCCGTCTTTCTCGACCGTCCTGCCCTTCCTAGCATTCATCGCATACGCCGCAGTCCTATATCTGATCCGGCTCAAGGTCTCTGACAAGGGCAGGGCCAATATGATGTTCGTAGGCATCATCCTGATAGCCGCGCTCCTCTTTGCGTTCACCCCCGCAGGCGATATCGTAAAGAACGTGGCTTCGAGCGGTTTCAGCATCGCCACCTACAAACATCCCCTGGACCGAACGATCGCCGAGCAGGGCGATGCTCCGACCGATTTCAGCTCC
>CAILMU010000221.1 GCA_903835325.1 uncultured Microcaldota archaeon
GCAGAAGATGGATGCGATGATGCAGAAGGCCGCAGCCGACCTCGGCTGGCCTGAAACCGTCTCGACAGGGGATGCAGCGGGCGGAAGCGTCGGCACAGGCAAGACGTATATGATATCGGAGAACGGGAATGGCGATGACGACGACCTCCACGGCGCCGTCACTGTCTTCACTACCGAGCCCGAGACCGGCATCTGGATGACGTTCCTGACAGAGCAGACCGATATGGAGCACTCGAGCTACCAGGGCCGGGACGGGGCCATTCAGCGATACGGCAAGAACTGCAACCCGAAGCCGCTCGTCAAAGCGATAAACGACATGGTGGAAGGCTGGGTAGAAAGCGTGTTCGGTGCATCTGACAGCGCGGACAAGGGCTGCGTCACAGACCACGGAGCGATAGCCTTCTCATGCGGGCGCTATCTGTTCACGGCATCGGACGGCCGCGACGACCAGGGGGGCGCAGAGGATGATATCGCGGCATCAATCTATTCCGCGGCGCAGGAAGACGGGCTCTGCGATTACGGAGACACTCTTGTCATACATGCCGATACCCCGGACGTGCCCGGTTCGCAGACTGTGACAGAATCGACAAAGCTCGGGCAGAAGCTGAACGAGTATTATGGCGTCAACTCTTACGGACAGCAGCCGCCTTTCAAGCTGTCATACCTCGATCACGACGGCGCGCGCGGCGCCGACGACTGGTTCCACACCACGACTCCTATGAGTTCCTACTCGGCTGACAACAACAAGTTCGATGATTACGCGCAAACCGCGATAAAGGAGGCTTTCAAAGGGGCGGACGTGCCGCAGGACCTCTATTTCGAACGCGTCGTGATAATATATCCCGGCGAGAGCCAGCAGAAGGACCATAGCGCGCCGTTCTATGACGGCTGCGGCTGGAAAAAGGACGATTATTATGTAGAAGTGGATGCGGCTGAGGGCAAGCGCAAGATATATTCCAAGAACAATATCTTCCTGAGCGAGAAGAGGGACCTAGGAACGTGGGCCCACGAGTTCGGGCATTCGCTCCCTTCGAAGAACATGCTTCCGCAGGGGTTCGACCGCATCAGCGACCGCTACAACATCGCCGGCTGGCCGACAGGGCAGTACGGCGAGATAAACAGCTGGGGCCTCATGGGCTACGGGGTCTGGTGGGGCAACAACGCCGATCATCCGGTCCAGATGGAAGGATTCACCAAGAACGCGGCGAAATGGCTCGGCTTCCAATCAGCTTCCATCAACAAGACATACACGCTCACTTCGATAGAGGATATGAAGGCCGGAGATAACGTGCTGACCATGGATGACCCGACATCAGCCGATCCGAACGATTATTACATAATCGAATCGCGCGACCCCAGCGCGGTCTTCGGAGCGCCTGAGAACGGCGTAATGATATACAAAGTGTCAATGGCATCGCCGACCGCCTATCCGGTCATGAACAGCCTGGAACCGCAGACCGGAGCGAAATCCAAGACCGGGCCATTCGGGCAGCAATATATCCCACCCACATTGTCCGATACATCTGGCAACGCTTCTACATACACGGATGTGCTGGGTCAGTTCCGCATAAGGCTCCTCTCGAAATCCGACAAGTCTTCCGATGTGTCCATTGAAACGTATGACCCTACTAATCTCGTGGGGATGGCCATTGCTGCGGCAGGGGGAGGAATAGGTCCGATACCTGCTTCCAGCCAAGGATTCTCTGCCCCGCCGATAGATTGGACAAAACCCCAGCCCGACTTGGATCTCCATGCGTATGATGGCAACGGCAATCATGTGGGCGTCAATTACCAGACAGGCGCTTATGAAGTTAACATCCCGGGCGCTATAGCATCCGGCGATCTTACCGGAGGGCCGGAATGGATTTTCGTCCCGCAAGGCACCGATGTCCGCTACGAAGTCTCGTCCCACGACACCGGAGCGTACCTTGCCGACAATCCCGAGTACTCTGCTCTCGCAACTCCACAGAATTATACTGCAAAAGCCGTGAAATTCGACGCTTCGGGAAGCAGGTTCGAAGCCGATTTAGGGCAGGGGAGCGCTAGTGCAGGGCAGGAAGTCCAGATGAAGAGCCCGACCGACCCGTCGCTCAATTATCAGCAGAAGGGGATACCTGGCGCTGGGAACAATAAGATGTGCTCCTTCCTGCCGGGAGTATTGCTCTTGATTATGGTCGGAGCGATGCTGAGAACGCGCTGAGTTAGCGTCGATTGTTTTTTCTACCCTTGCAGTTTCGACCTTATCTTTCCGGCCGCCTTCTCGAGATCCTCGATTCTGGTCTCATTCTCGTATTTGGACGGCATGTGCAGGTAGAATCCGTCGTTCCTGTATCTCGGGATCACATGGAGATGAGCATGATAGACTTCCTGACCGGCTTCTGCGCCATCAGCCAGAAGGTAGTTGACACCGCCCGAGCGCAGTTTCGAGCCTTTGAGCGCTTTCGCGACGCGCTTTGCGGCCTTGAACATCTCGCCGACATATTCGTCATCGAGCTCTGTCAGAAGCTCGGCATGCCTCTTCGGGAGAACAAGCATATGGCCGTTGGTTATCGGCTGCTTGTCCATGATGACGAGCACCTTGTCGTTCTCAAAGACCTTGACTGATTTGACCTCGTTCCTGATAATCGAACAGAATATGCAACCTGACATGATTGTTATATAGGTGAATGTGTTTTTAATACGCTATTTATATAGGAAATCCCTCCCGACAGGTATAAATCCAGGTTTTCGCATATTGTGATAGTCATGAAATTCACACTAGAGTCGCCTTTCAAACCAGCCGGCGACCAGCCACAGGCCATAGACAAATTGGTGAGCGGAGCAAAAAGCGGAGGATTCCAGACTCTGCTCGGGGTCACGGGTTCAGGCAAGACATTCACAATGGCGAACACTATCGCCAGGTCTGGCAAATGCGCGCTCATCCTATCGCACAACAAGACGCTCGCTGCCCAGCTCTACGCCGAATTCCAGCAGTTCTTCCCGAAAGACAATGTGGGATATTTCATCTCGTATTACGATTACTACCAGCCCGAGAGCTACATGGCAGCGATCGATACCTATATCGAGAAAGAGGCCGAGCGCAACGAGAAACTCGAGGAGTTCCGTCTCCAGGCCACATCCTATCTCCTTTCAGGGCTCCCTACGGTGATAATCGCTTCGGTATCCTGCATCTACGGCCTTGGCAACCCTGGGACATACAAAAGCCTCGGGATGGAGCTGAAGCGGGGAATGAGGATAAAGCGCAAAGAGCTCCAGCACGCTCTTGTGAAGATGCAGTACGAGCGTAATGACGCTGTTTTGCAGAAAGGCTCATTCAGGATGCGCGGCAACCTGCTCGAAGTCTTCCCGCCGTTTGCAGATTCCGCGATAAGGGTCGTGTTCGATGAAGACAATGAAGGAGATGAAGAAATCGTATCGCGCATCGAATTCTTCGACGTGCTGACTGCCAGGAAATCCTCTGTCGCTTCCTATATGCTCCTGCCTGCCAAGCATTTCGTCGTATCCGACGAAATCAAAGAAGATGCGCTCTCATCCATCCAGGCAGAACTCGAAATATACGCGCCCGGCCTCAAACCGCTCGAACGCCAGCGCCTGGAGCAGAGGACGAAGTACGACCTTGAGATGATACGCGAGCTCGGATACTGCTCGGGGATAGAGAATTACTCCAGGCATTTCGACGGCCGCGAACCTGGGACGAGGCCATACTGCCTGCTCGATTATTTCCCAAAGGATTTCCTCATGTTCATAGACGAATCGCATGTGACGATACCTCAGCTCCACGGCATGTACAAAGGCGATTTCTCCCGGAAGAAATCGCTTGTGGATAACGGCTTCAGGCTTCCCTGCGCATATGACAACCGGCCATTGAAGTTCGAGGAGTTCGAGAAGTTCATGAAGAATGTGATATTCGTTTCAGCGACGCCTTCCAAATACGAGCTCGGCGTCTCAGCCGGCCGTATCGTAGAACAGATAGTCCGCCCGACTGGCCTCGTGGATCCTGAAATAGAGGTGAGGAAGACCGAAGGGCAGATTGATGACCTGATGGCTGAAATCAAAGAGCGGGCGGAAAAGAACGAGCGCACGCTCGTCACAACGCTCACCAAGCGCATGTCAGAGGATCTCGCTTCATACCTCCATGAGAAAGGCGTGCGCGTGCGCTATCTCCACTCGGAAATCGAGACGCTCGAGCGCACCAAACTCATACGGGCGCTGCGGGCGGGAAAGTTCGATTGTCTGGTAGGGATAAATCTGCTGCGCGAGGGGCTCGATATCCCTGAAGTATCGCTGGTCGCGATACTGGATGCGGACAAGACTGGTTTCCTCCGTTCCAGCCAAGCATTGATCCAGACTATCGGCCGCGCTTCCAGGAACATCAACGGGAAAGTCATCATGTACGCTGATGCGCCATCCGAAGCGATGAAAGATGCGATACGCGAGACGGACCGCAGAAGGAAGAAGCAGATCGCCTTCAACAAAGCCAACGGCATCACACCGAAGACCATCATCAAGCCGATACCGCCCGAAGATGAAAGCGATATGGGCGAGATCGAGGCGGCTATTCCGAAATCCATGAACGAGCGGCAGAAAGAGGAGTTCATCGCTATTTTAGAGGAACAGATGATTGCCGCTGCCGAACGCCTAGAATTCGAGAAGGCTATCGCGTTCAGGAACAAGATACGGCAGATCCGGGAATCGAAACAATAATCGTTGGTCTAGCCGCCTAGCTGGCACCATACCCCCGGTGAATCGAACTTCGCCGCATCAAAAACCCAGTCGCTGCACGATATCGATGATCCCCCGAGCGAGCTGAAATCGAATGCCGATGCGGAACCTGGTTTTCCCGGGTCATAGGAGCTTCTGTACCAATCGCATCCCGGCGTTATCTGCTTCCTGTCGCATCCGACATCCTGCACCGTACTCCTGATGACCGTTATAGTAGTGGAGCATTGTCCGACTCCGACGGGGGATTCGACCCTTATCTTGGCAGGGCCATCCAGGTACAGCTTGGCTTTCACGGCCTTGCCCTGGTAGGCATAGTTGACATCGCAAACCAAGGGGATATCCATCTGCGCCAGAGTCTGGAATGCGCCGGAATAGCCGGAAGGGGTTTGCTGGGTCCCGGATCCTCCGGCCGATGCGTTATTCGGCTGCGACACCCCTGCCGCTCCCTGATTCTGCGCACTCGCATTGGATAGTGCATTCTGCGCATTTGATGGTGCGTTCTGCGCATATGATTGGTTGGCGGTTTGGGGCCGGCTTCCTGCGCATCCGAGGATCAAGATAGCGCCTAATATCAGGATAAGCGGTACGGTTTTCATGAACTGATTGTATCTCTGAAGGTTTAATGAACTAACGATTTTATCGCATCCGTATCCTGTGGGTTAGACACTGCTGAACGTTTGTCGCGTTCAAATCACAGCTCGACCGTCTCATTCATCCTCGGCACATGGGTCCTGAACCCTTCACTCTTCAGTTTGGCCTCGAAAGCGAGCGATGCCGGCTCTTCCCCATGCACGATGAAGACCTTCTTCGGCTTTTTCTCGAACCCTTTCACCCATCTCAGGAGCTGCTTCTTATCAGCATGGGCGGAGAAGCTCTCTATCTCGCTGATTTTGGCCTTCACTGCTATCTCCAGACCCATCATCCTCACCATCTTCGCGCCTTCCAATATCACGCGCCCCAGGGTCCCCTGAGCCTGGTATCCGACGAACAGGAGCGTATTCTCGGGTTTCCAGAGGTTGTATTTCAGGTGGTATCTTATCCTTCCGGCGTTGCACATCCCGCTCCCAGCGATTATCACGCACGGCTCGTCGTAATCGTTCATCATCTGGGAGTCCTGCACGGATTTCAGGTTCTGCAGCCTGTCGAACGTGAACGGGTCCTTGAACTCTTTGCGGACATCCGGAGAAAGGTAATCGCGGTTCTTCTTGAACACCTCTGTCGCATCTATCGCGAGCGGGCTGTCCAGGAACACCTTCTCTGCAGGGAGCCGGCCTTCCCGGGCAAGCCTGTGGAAATAATAGAGGAGCTCCTGCGTGCGCTCTACTGCGAACGATGGTATCATGAGCTTGCCCCCTTTGCTGTAAGCCGAGCGGACCTCTTTCTCCAGGAGGTCCTCGCGTATGCCGGTGTCCTCATGGACCCGGTCGCCATAGGTCGATTCCACGAAGACATAATCCGCTTCTTCAATAATCGTGGGGTCGCACACTATCGGAGTATCCCATTGGCCGAGATCCCCGGAGAAAACAAGCTTTGTCGAACCGCCCTCTTCGCTTGCCCACAGCTCGATTATGGCCGAGCCGAGGATATGCCCGGCATCCCTGAAGGTCATAAGGAGCCTGTCGTTGAGCTTGAATGGCGCGTCGTATCCGACGGCACGGAAGAATTTGTAGCTCGATTTCACATCCTCATCGGTGAAGAGCGGTTCCCTTGGGGGAAGGCCTTCCCTCTCGCGGCGTTTGTTCTCGTGCTTGGTGTCATCCATATTGACATGCGCGGCATCAAGTAGCATTATCTTCGCGAGATCCACGGTAGGCGGGGTGGCGATTATCCTTCCCCGGAACCCTTCATTCACCAGTTTCGGTATCAGGCCCGAGTGATCTATGTGGGCATGCGTGAGGAGCAGGAAGGATATCTTCTTCGGGTCGAAATCAAAGGGCTCGTAATTCAGCTTGTTTATCTCTTTCGAGCCTTGGAACATGCCGCAATCGATGAGTATCTTCTCCCCGTCGGTTTCGAGGAGGTAGCAGGACCCTGTGACCATGCGCGCGGCGCCGTTGAAAGTCAGTCTCATGCAGTGGCCTACTCGGTTATGGTTTAAATGCATTAGGCCTGCGGAATCCGGGCTCTCGAAGCAATCACATCTCCTTTCAGAAGCCTTCCAAGAAGCGGAGGCACAGCGAAAGTCGTGATAAGTGCCATGGCGGTTATGATCGAATACTGTGCTTGGCCCAGCACGCCGCTCGTCAAACCGATAGACGCGACTATCAAGGCGACCTCGCCTCTCGGGACCATCCCCACCCCGACAAGAAGCGCCTCCTTCAGGTTCAGTTTCGCAAACAGCGAAGCCGCTCCGCATGCGATTATCTTTGTGAGGATGGCAAGGACCGATAAGATGAGTATCGGGACAGCGAATTCAAATAGCGTCTTGACATCGACAAGCATCCCCAAGGTTATGAAGAATATCGGCATGAACAGGAGCTCCAACCCATATGTCTTTTCCTCGATATCGTTCAGATGCCTGCTTTTATTCAGGATGATCCCCGCCAGGAATGCGCCGACTATCGCGGAGAGCTTGATGTATTCGGCCAGATACGCGTACAACAGCATGAATGCCAGGACAAGCAGGAAGCCCCGCGTATCCAGCTCATTCCTGTCCAGGTATCTTATGAAATAATCCCCGGCCATGACCCCTCCGAAAAGGAACACAGCCGCAGAGACGAACGTCAGCGCCAAGGCAGCGACCGAGCCTCCGCTTCCCGTCATGTTTATCACGAACGAGAGGACGAGGAGGCCGAGGACATCATCCAGGACGGCGGCCCCGATTATAATCTGGGCGAAGCGCTCCTCCAGCAGATTGAATTCTTTCAGCAGCGCGACAGTGACGCCCACGCTTGTCGCAGTGAGCGCCGCCCCTAGGAACATGGAATATGCGAAATCCCCTCCTGTCATGGAAGCGTAGAGATAACCGACAATGAACGGGAGCGCGACTCCGGCAGATGCGACCGCGAGGTTATCCATCTTGAAGATGCCTTCGATCTTGTTTTTCAGCCCGACCTTGAAGAGCAGTATCACAGCGCCGAGCTGCGCGAAGACGTTTATCACATTCCCGGCGCGGAATATATCCGGCGCGACGCTAGGCAATGCGATAGGAAGGTCGAGGGTCTTGAGGAAATCCCATCCGAGCGTGAGCATGCTGTTGCTCATCAGGGCTCCAAGGATGAGCAGGATCATTACTGACGGCTGCTTGGTGTAGACGACCGCGAGCTCGCCCAACACGGCTAGGAGAAGCAGGAAGACTATCTCGAAATAGATGTGCTTCTCGGGATCGATCTGCCCGAAAATGCTGGCGCGTAGTATCGATAGGAGGAGGATGAAGAAAAGCACGATGATCGCCTTCGGGACGATATCGTTCAGGATGCGATCCATGGCTGGCTATTGTTTTCTGATATATTAAATGATAGCGGAAGGCGCGGTTACGGATAGGTGGCAGTTCGCTACGCTATCCCGCGGAAACAAGGTTTGGCTCGGGTAATGAAATCCAATATTTTTGCGAGCCAGACCTTGTTTGGAAATGCAGCGCCTGAAAGCAGATATTGCGCATATTGTTCGTTCCAATGCGCATGTTTATATTGTTATATGTTCATATAACTAGTTATTGGTAGATATAATGAGCGAATACACGACTGTCCGCGTGGATACCGATGTCCTCGAATCCCTTGCCAAGATGAAGAAACACCCCAGGGAAAGTTACAATGAGGTCATAGCTGAACTCGTGGAGTTGGCAAAGAGTCCGAACAAAGAGCATGAGCGGTTCTTCAGCGAGATCCAGAAAGCGAAGATGAAGGAGCTTTGGGGCAACAAGGAAGACGAGGCGTGGGAGCGTGCTTAAACCCGGCGATGTCGTCCTTGCGGAAGTCCAGTTCACAGACGGACCGGAAAAGAAATTACGTCCGAGCGTTGTGCTTTTTGAAGAGCTAGGGAACATCATTGTAGCAGGCATAACCAGCAATACGGATATGAAAGGAATCCCGCTTTCCAGGAAAGATGGCGCAGTGAAAGACAGCGTCATAAAACTGAATTACATCTTCACGATCTCCCCGTCTGTCATCACCAAGACGCTCTTCCACTTGCCCGAAGAGAAGAAACGACTGATTTTCGTAGAGCTATTCAAGCGGCTCAGTGCGCTCAATGGATGAACTTTTCCCGCGGAAACCAGCCCTCCAAACGCAGTTATTCAGCCCCTGCGCTTATCGCCTCGGTGATTACGGATGGGAGGGAGGAGCGAATCGTTCAAGGAAGCGCTTGCGATGCACGATGGATACGGATTCCGGGACCAATCGAGCGGAGCACGGGATTTTTTTGGCGGTGATGGCAGCGCTTCCATCGCCTCGGAAGAGCTGGTTCCATGGGCCGCACGATACCTTCGATAAGCGCGAGGATAGATGCCAAGATAGCGCAATGGGAGAGGTTCTCGAAGCATCTCAACCAACGCGAACGAGATGCATTCTCGGCATTGGTTTCTGTTTTGCGCAATCGGCGTACGGCAATAGATGCGGCGGATGAAGCTGACCTGGCTGTCGCCATGCTGCTCGCCATGATTGTCCATTTGCAAGCGGATCGCGATGCTGATAATGATGAAAAAGGTGGGCTTGATGAACGGGCTGGAGGTGAAGACAGGCAGGGTGCTTAGCGGCATCCCTGCACTCGAGAACATGATGGAGATGGGCTCCGGCATCATCACCATCCGCTGCGACGACATTCGCTGGCTGTCCAATCTCGTTTCCCAGATAATCTCCCGCAACCATTCTTCTGGCGGGCGCATTCTCTACCTGCACTGGATAGACTATCACAAGCGCTACTGGTCGATAGACTACGAACAGCTGGTTGATAGCGGCAAATCGAACGGCGCTGATGTAGCCTCGATGCTCGATGACGTCGTTTTCCAGCGCGCATTCTCCAGGGACAACACGGAAGTAGGTTCGAACTGGGAGATGCTCGTGAATGAAGGGCCGTTCAGCCTTATGATACTGGATTCGATTCCTGATTTGTTTGAAGACAGCAAGGAAGGACGCGTGCCGATGACTTATTCGATAGGCCGGTTCGTCCAGTTGTGCGTGAGGAACGGCTGCGTCGGGATAGCATTGGATCGGGCCAAGAGGCCGGTGCACAATTATCTCGCGCATGTCTCGAGCGTGATAATAGAGGTGGAAGTTGGCGCTGAACTGGATATCTCGCTCCTGAAGCATCCTTGTCTGGCTGATGGGTTGAGTTTCTATCCGAAACACGGGCAATGGACGCTGAGGAAATGGATGTGATGGTCGGTCGAAAGCATCACAGTTTAATGCTCTTCCAACCATCAATGACCAGTATGACGGTCCTGTTCAGCGGCGAAGGCACGTACAAGAGGGCTAAAGACGGCAAGAGGTCCAAAATCGCCTTCAAGATAAACGGCAGGATGAGCCCGGAAGGCCTGATGGTCCTGAACCGTAAAGTGAGGATAAAAAGCCTTACCGCTGCCAACGGCCAGGCATTCGACGACGACACCCAAGCGATGAAGATGGAGGCGATTGAGACCGCCCTGAGATTCGAGGCGTTCAAGCGCAAGGGCGTCATCTTCGGAGGCGAAAATCTCAGCGACATAGAGAAGTGGAAAGTCGTCTTCCTCCTCACGGCCTGTGAAAAGCTGGGGATAAGGATGCAGCCCACCGATGCCGAAGAGTTCTACATGATGCAGCGCGGTGCCGAGAACCGCAGGCTCATCGATCACTGGAAAAGCAAGGGCGCGACGATATCCCCAGAGCTCGAGCATGCCCTGCTCCATGGGCCCAGGTTAGGGAAACATCCTGCCCTGGAGGAAGAATATTTCTCATTGGTTAACCGTTATGGGCTAGACAGGTGATGAATGCGCGGAAAAGCTCCGCACATCACCGCTTAATCCGTTCCTTGAGCTCTGCTAACGTGACGGAATCGCCTCTGGCAATCTCAATTATCAAACTTTAAAAAATCTGATATTGCGGAAATGACGTCGAAGAACCTTTTTATCTTCGGGTTGCCTTATCCTGTCCGCGGACAACCTGCCAACTCTGGTGGGGTAATAAAAAGGTTGGATTCGTATATAACATGTTATTTGATGGTGGTAGATGTGGCTAAACCTATCGAACCGACGCCTGTCCTCTATGGCGAAGATGCAAAGAGATTCATCGAAAACATGGTCAAAGAGCAGGAATCTCCTTCGCCAGTCCGAGTGGCATTCATAAAAGAAGCGATAGCAGATTCAAAGAGATTTATCAGGAAATGATCCTACTCTGGTGATCCGTATGCCTGCCAGAGTCGATTCTAACCACATTTCATATGAAAAATTGAATGAATCTCATCATTCTGTGGTGGAGATTTTCAGGAATCAAGAGGATGACCTGGTGCGCTTTCTGCAGGATGATGCCCTTGCCAATCAGACGCTGGGCATTTCCGTGACTTACTTGTTCTTTATCATCGAGAAGGGCAGCATGGACCTTGCTGGATACATCACTTTGTTGTCTGATTCGATCGGTGTCCACCAAAACTCCGAGCTGCAGCACGAATTCGAAGACAAAGGTATAGGATATCGGACTCTTCCAGGGATCAAAATCGGCAGGATGGCGACTGATACTCGATTCCAGCGAAGGGGAATTGCGACAGCTATGATAAAATTCGCGATTTCTGTCGCTTTGGATATATCGTTGAAAGTAGGATGCCGGTTCCTCATTGTCGATTCGAAGGAGACGGCTGAGGGCTTCTATGCCAAGAAGGATTTCAAGCCTCTAAGCGCCAGCTCAAAAAAGCCGGCACAGATGTGTCTTGATCTTTTTATGGGCTAAATTAGGCAGTATAAGGTGATATGATGGGTAAGCCGATATTGGCTACACCGGTGCTGAAAGGCCCGGATATCTTTTAAAAAATACGGAAACTCTAGTTTTCATTCTTGCGGAAATCGCCCGTCCTCTTCGCGATTAATACCGGATTCGTTTTTCATTGATGGATTCTCTGATAGACCTGCGATTCGAATCCGATACCGCGATCGAGGTCTGGAAAGGCTCAGAGCGCCACCTGAAGAAGGAGCGCTATTTCCCGTACTTCTACGCCATCTGCAAGGATCCCGACGAAATCCGATGGCTCCTCTCCGCGCACCCCAAAATCATCGAATCCTCGATAGAATACCGCTATCCCGAGATTCGTTCGAAGGAGAAAGCCTCGCTTGTCCGCATCCGCACCGCGCTTGCTGATTTCAAACCAGTCATTTCAGATATCCGCAAAATCCCGGGCATCCTATCCCTTGCTGAAACAACGATTCCCCACCATTTCCGCTACTGCATGGACAAACGGTTATCATTCTTCGATACCGAACCAGAGCTTTCGATGGTGGTTGTGAGGGACGGTTGCGACGTATCCGCGGATATCGATTTGGCGTTCTCATGGGGCCCTTTACGCCGGAGATTGCCATGCATCCATATCGACCTCCAGGAGAGCCTCCGCTACGACATCTATGGCGAGCCTGTCCCGGGCGCCGACCTGCTCTCCCTTGGAAAAGAGCGCTTCATACGCGTGATGGAACTATCCCACATCACATCGGTCCGCCCCGGAACGGTCTCCAGCATAACCCCAGGCAAACTGAACACCTTCCTGCACATCCAGGCCGCACGCGAACACGGCTATGTGGTGCCTGACACGAAAATGCAGCTCGAGATGCCGAAATCCCTGAACATGATGCGGAGGATGGACAAGGGCGGGACGATATTCTATCCTCCGCCCGGCATCTACCATGATGTCGGGAAATGCGATTTCGCTTCGATGTACCCGAACATCATAGTGAAGTACAACATCACTCCTGAGAAGATGCACTGCAAATGCGGGAACGATATCGAGATGCCGATATCCGGCTGGAGGATATGCAAAGAGCGGGGGATAATTCCGCACGGTATAGAGAAGGTTTTGAGAAGACGGCTCGAGCTGAAGAAGATGATGAAAGCCGAGCAGGGCCCGCAGAGGAAGCATATCCTGGATATCAGGCAGAAGGCCCTGAAGAACATATTGGTGACGTGCTTCGGCTATCTTGGTTTCTCGAATTTCGTCTTCTCGAACGTGGAATGCAAGGAGGCGGTGATGCTCTACGGAAGGCATATTTTGGAGAGGACGAAGGAGATAGCGGAGGAGGAAGGATTGGAAGTGCTATACGGTATCGTCGATTCCGTATTCGTACGGGGCGGGAGCGAAGCGGGGTATAAGAGATTTGTGAAACGGGTCAGCGATGAGTTCGGGATCGAGCTCGAACTGGATTGCATTTTTCGTGGAATCGCATTTCCCTGCGCCGATGACGGTTCCGGAATCGCGAACAAGTATTACGGGATGACCTACGATGGCAAGATCGAGGCGAGAGGGATATCCTACAGGCATTCGGATGCTCCTAAATTCATAAAGGAATTCGAGCTCGAAGCGATACCCAAGATACTCGAGCGCGATTTGAACGGTTTGGGGGTGATTTTCGAGGCGTATCGCACGAGATTGATTCGCGAGAGCAATCTTTTTTCTCTTGACGAGTTATCAATCACCAAATCCATACGCGAGGGCGAATACAAAGTGAACGCTCCGCATATCGTCGCGTATCGCCAGGCTCCGACCGGAGCCGGATACGTTACCTTCGTCTACACGAAGAACGGGGGCCCTATGCCTTTGGATCTGGCGAAGAAGTTGGGAGCGAAGATCGATACGCTAAAATACGAGGATATCCTGAAACGCGCGAGAGAGGAGATGACAGGGGGGCTATGAGCAAGAAGCAAAAGAAATCCCTCTCATTTACTTCATCCATTCCTTGAGAGTGCCCTTATCGGTCTTCGGCTTTATCAAATCCGCAGAATCGTTCCTGGATGAATTCACCTTGCTCGAGACCTCGTACATCGACATCTTTCCAGCAGGATACGGCTTCAGCATCGCTTTCGCTTCTGAATCATCCAACCCGAGCCAAACCTTCTCCTTTCCGGAAGGAAGAATCACCGGCATCCGTATATGCACAGTAGATATCAGCTCGTTCGGGGCCGTCGTTATCATGCAGCAAGCCCTCTTGCCATTTATCTGGGCGTATATCCCTGCGAAAGCGAACATCCCGCCATCCTTCATGAAGACCCGGAACGGCTTCTTCTCAGGATGTTTCCACTCATAGAATGAATCCGCGAGCATCAAACATCTGCGTTCTGTGAAATCCTTCCTGAAGACTGGCTTCTGGTCTATGGTCTCCATCCGGGCGTTGAACAAAAGCTTGTCCGCTCCTCCCGGCCCGTGCCAATTGGCTGGCAACCCCCATTTGGCTTCCGCGAGCGTTTTGGGCGAGTGGTTGAAGATGACTGGAACATCCTGGGTGGGCGCGATATTATAGCGAGGCTTGAGGTCGGCGTTTACGCTCTCGAGCTCGAACCTATCCATGATCAGCTTATGATCCACGGTGGAAAAAGCATAGCGCAGGCACATGAAAGAAGATTTCAGGGATAAGGAATAAAGCAGTGCCGGGAGACTCTCGCAGCTATCCAAAAAATATCATTTTAAACACTTCCTGACACTAATAATATCAGATACTATGAAAGTCATGCTCAGCAATGCCCCCGTCACAAAAGACATCTATTGCGACCCTAAAACCAGCCATGGCGCTATGCGCCCTTCGACAGGCATTTTATACCTGGGCTCTATGCTCGGGAAACAGCCCGCAGCAGGCTTCCCGAACAAGGCCGCGGATGTCCTGCTCGAGGATCCGAACAAGAAAGGGACGGACGAAAGGGTCGCGAGATACGGCCCGGATGTCTTCGGCGTCACAGTCTACGAGTCCAATATCAAGGAAGTGGCGGAACTTATATCCCAGGTCAGGGCGATAAATCCCAAGACGCTTTGTTTTGCAGGGGGCCCGGCCGCGAGCGCGATACCGAACCACGTCCTGCGCGTTACCGGCGCGGATGCTGTTTTTTGCGGAGAAGCGGACATCACATTCAGGAAAACAATAGAGCACCTGGCGCAGGGAAAAAAGCTCGAGGATATCTACCAGCCGGGCGTCCATGTCAAAGGAGCTTACTGCGATGGGACTTCTAAAGCGCTTCCCAAGCTGACTAGAGACGAATATGAGGCAATTGAACCGGATCTTTCTCTGATCAGGCATTTAGATCCATCCGCGGATTTCCGTTCAATCGATTTCGCATTCTCACGGGGCTGCCCTTACCAAAGGTGCAGTTTCTGCCAGTTGCCCTCAAAAAGCGGATTCCGGCACCTGAGCGTTCAAAAGACAATCCGCCTGATTCGCGAGATCTCACAAATGCCGAACGTCGAGCAGCTGGTATTCGGGGACGGGACGTTCAGCGGATATAAGGAAGGGGCGAGACGGATCCTGGAAAGGATGGTCGCCGAAAAGATATCGTTCAAAAAGGGCATCTCGGCCGAGATCGCGGTCGATCTGTGCCTGGAGAAAGGGAGCGTAGGGCACAGGGAAATCGACTGGGGTTTCCTGAGGCTCTTAAGAGCAACCGGCATGACGTGCGAGCTCGAGACCGGAAGCCTTTCTTCCGCCCAGATAGAGAACTTCAGCCTGCCACGCTTCAGCTTCCCTGAACTCATGAACCTGCTTGATGCGATGAAAACCTTGGGGATGGAGAGCAGCGGAAGCATGATGCTAAGCGGTTTCGATACTAAATGCGAAGATGTGATCGAGGTCATACAGAGATATTTCAATCTAAAGGCCCATTTCCCGGATTTCGAGCTTGATATCGCTGATGCGATATCCCCATACATAGGGACAGGCGAATACGCCAAATTCCTCTCTGCCCTGAAAAACGAGGCCTCTGGCTCGTTCGCGATACGCTCCGACATGGTCCGCTTCGGAGGCTTGGAGGATATAAGCCAGGATGGTGACGAGCACCGATATCTTCTCCGTTCATCTATCCCGCTCAGTGATCCGGTTCTCATGAAAGCCATGGCCGATTCAAGGAACACGGCCTTGCTGCTGGACATGGATCTCGAACCCGAGATGGGCCGTGCATTGCGCCTCGTGCTTTTGCAGAACGAAATCGCGAAGGGCTCGCGGAACCTTCCTCCCGGGCGCAGGCAATTGATAGACCTGATGGTCGAGAACGCGGTGCACGAGGAAACGCAATCGGAAATCGGCCTGAGGGCGCTTTTCCTGTCTGAGGGGGCTATATCGGCACGGCCGATGCGATGACGAATTAAGCGTGGTATTTACGGAAACGCGGAAATGAGC